>JACVCL010000058.1 GCA_016742075.1 Phycisphaerales bacterium | reverse complement strand
CCCCCCCCCTACTCGCGCGGCGGCCGCTGCGCGCTGCTCCCCGCCAGCACGCCGCCGTCGATCACCAGCTCGGCCCCCGTGATGTACGACGACTCGTCGCTCGCCAGGAACACCACCAGGTCGGCGACCTCCTCGGGCCGGCCCATGCGCCCCAGGGGCACCTCGCGGCCCAGCTCGTCGATGGCCTTCTCGCGCTCGGCCCCCTCGCCCAGCATCGGGTCCCACATCGGCGTGAGCACCGCCGCGGGGTGCACCGAGTTGCAGCGGATGCCGTAGCCCTTCTCCGCGCAGTAGAGCGCCACCGACTTGGAGTGGTTCCTCACCCCCGCCTTGCTCGACGCGTACGCCGCGGCGTGAGGGATCCCCACCTGCCCCGACCGCGACGAGATGTTCACGATCGACCCGCCCCGCCCGCGCGGCGGCTTCATGGCCCCGATCGCGTGCTTGCACCCCAGGAACACGCCGTCGAGGTTCGTCGCGTGCACGTACCGCCAGGCCTCCAGCGATGCGAACTCGGGGTCCTGCGGGCCCGGCGGCGCCGGCGGCACGAAGCCGGTGATCCCGGCGTTGTTCACCAGCACATCGAGCCGGCCCAAGTCGCCCACCACCCGGGCCATCGCCCGCGACCAGTCGGCCTCCTCGCGCACGTCCAGCCGCAGCCACGAGGCGCGGGGGCCGATCTCGCCCGCGGCCCGCTGGCAGCCGGCGTCGTCGAGGTCGGTCAGCACCACCCTGGCGCCCTCACGGGCCATCGCCCGGGCGCACGCCAGCCCGATGCCCCGCGCCGCCCCGGTGACCAGCACCACTCGATCCTGCAGTCGGTTCACGCGCAATCCTCCCGGCAACGCCGCCCCCGCCGCCCGGACCGCCACGCACGGTCATGATCCGACCGGATTGTCGGATCATCCGCAAGCCGGGCTGCGAATAGATTCGGGCCTGTGGTCTGCGCCCGGTGCAGACCCCGGCAACCGACCGAGTCGCCCGAAGGCCGCGGAACCCATCGCGTCCCGAGGGGTCGAACCCGCACAGCATCGCCGGCTCGCCCACCCAGTCCGGCGGTAGGATTTTGTTCGGTGAGCATCAAGGCCAGATTCCCCCGCACGGACGCAGACATGGGCCCGCAGTTTGTGTAAAAGTAGGGAGTCTGTCCGGGAGAGGCCCGGCCATTCGTGCGCGCGGGCGTCCGAGTCTGCGATAGAGAAGGATCGAGGCATGCGCATCCAAGGTCTGTCGGCGGCGGCGATTGGTCTGAGTTCGGGGATCGCGGCGGCCGCCGTGGCCCTCACGGCCCCCTACGCCCTGGCGCAGGTCACCTTCGCCACCAACACCCGCGCCGACTACGTCGACGCCATCCAGACCAAGCTCCTGCGGGCGCAATTCCCCACCGGGGGCGAGCGGTTCGCGGTCCGAGGCGTCTTCAACGCCGGCCCAGGCCCGCTCTACTCGCAGACCATCACCTGGTCCTACGCCGCCGACGGCACCATCATCTCGCCCCAGCAGGTGCCCGGCCTGCCCAACGCCGTGCCCGTGGCCACGCTGGCCAACGCCGGCACGCAGGTCAGCACGCTCTTCCAGACGCTCAACGCCCAGTACGCCCTCAGCGTGGGCGGCGACCCCGGCCGCGGCCAGGCCCTCTGGCAGCAGCAGGTGCTCGAAGCGTTCCAGCGCTGGCAGGCGGTGTCGGGCATCCGTTTCCAATTCGTCGGCACGCAGACCAACCCGGTCTCGAACGACCCCGCCTCAAACGCCGACAACGGCGACTCGTTCGAAGATGTCACGCTCAACTGCCCCCAGGGCGGCCCGGCGCCCGGCGCCACCACGACCATCCAGGGCGCCCCCGGCGGCGCGAGCAACCAGGTCGGTGATATCCGCATCCTGATGGGCGGCATCGACGGCGCCTCGCAGGCCGACGGCAGCGGCGGCGGCATCCTCGCCTACTCGTTCCCGCCCGTGAACAGCTTGGCGGACTACATCCCCTACAGCTGTGCCGGCGGCGACCCGAACCCCGGCATCGCCGCGGGCGTGGTCAACATCCGTTTCCCCAGCGGCGCTGTGAAGGCCCGCCCCGCCGCCGGCAACATCGTCCTCGACCGGGCCGATACGTGGAACAACCCCGTCGTCCCCGGGCTGCTCCGCTCGGTGATGCTCCGCCAGATCGGCTTTGCGCTGGGCCTCGGCCGCGCCTGCCCCGCCGACGGCACCAAGATCATGGAGCCGCAGTTCGGCGCCCCCACTCAGTCGGGCGAGGCCGCCCCGCCCAGCCAGTCGCCCTTCCCGATTCTCTCCTTCGACACGCCGCAGCTCGATGACATCCGCGGCATCCAGTCGGTCTACGGCGACCGTCTCGAGGACAACAACAGCTACGCCGGCGCCACGCTCGTCCCGTTCGACCCCATCCTGCCGGCCTCCGGCGGCAGCACCGCCTTCAACTACAACCAGACGCAGCTGAGCCTCAGCCCCGCGTCGATCATGCCCGGCGCGCCCCCCGCCGCCGACGTCGACTTCTTCCAGATCCGCATCCCCTCCTACATCGAAACCGTCGACTACAGCATCACCGTGACGCCCAACGCCCCGCCCAACCGGCTGGGCCAGACCACCTACCCGACCGCCTCGTTCACCTTCCCCGCCACCTGCGGCGCCACCACCAGCGTCGACGCCAGGTCGCAGCGGGCCCTGCGCATCCGCCTTGAGCGGTTCGACCCGCTCACGAACACGCTGACCGTTCTCGGCAACACCACCGCCACGCTCGGACAGCCCACCAGCCTCACCGGCACGCTCAACGCCACGATCGGCGGCAACCCGCCGGCCGGCTTCGTCTATTACCTCCGCGTCGACTCGCCCACCGCCTCCAACGCCAACAACCTCCAGCTCTACGACCTGGGACTCACCCTCACGCCGCGCAACGACGCCCAGGCCGCCTGGCTCGACTTCGTGCCCCCCGCGGGCAGCACCACGGTCGAGGGCGTGCTGCAGAGCCTCGGCGTCACCACGCTCCGCAACGCGGGCATCACGGGCAACGCCGCGGTGATCGCCAACGTCGACTCGGGCTGGGCCTGGGGCGGCAGCGCCGTCTTCAGCGGCCGCGCCCCGGTCACCTTCCGCTGGACCGGCGTGAACCCGACGACCGGGGCCACCACCGCGCACGCCACCGCCGCCGCCGGCGCCGTCGGGGGCCAGACGTTCGCGCCGCGCCGCTTCGGCGGCGCCGCCGCGCCCAGGCTCCTGGCCACCGCCTCCATCGGGCTGGGCACGCCCGACACCCAGGGCGACTTCCGCCCCTCGCTGGAGGGCATCTATTACACCCTCTTCGGCCTCACCGACCCCACCGTCACCTCCACGCTCGGCTGGGGCGGCTCGACGGTCTCGGTCTTCAACTCGGTCTGGGGCATACGCGTGCCGGCCCCCAACGACGACCAGCGCGGCGCCGGCCCCATCGGCCTGGCGCACGACGCCGCCGCGTTCATGCGGCGCGTCACCGTTGTCGCCGCCGCCGGCAACGAAGGCCTGACCGACAACACCTCGCCCTGCGGCACCCAGATCGGCGGCAACATCCCGGGCGGTGAGTTCCTGGGCTCCAAGACCATCGGCGCCCCCGCCACCGCCTTCAACCGCATCACCGTCGGCTACGTCGGCGCCTTCACGCAGGACGGCCAGGGCCAGCCGCTGAACTACCAGCTCGTCGTGCAGTCCTCCTCCAAGGGCCCGCTCGACACCTTCAACTTCGAGGGCAACGGCTCGATCGTCGAGCAGGCCCGGCCGGGCATCGACATCGTTGCCCCCGGCGCCGGCATCGTCGCCCAGGCGAGCCGGCCGCCCGACGCGTCCCCGTGCATCTACGGCATCGCCTTCCCCTTCCGCCCCGGCCACATCGCCCGCACGGGCCTCTCGCTCCCCACCGACGACTCGGCCGCCCCGTCGCCCGACGGCACGAGGTTCAGCGCCTTCGAGGGCAGCAGCTTCGCCACGTCGCTGGTCTCGGGCGCTGTGGCCCTGCTGCAGGACACCGGCGCCCGCGCCGGCCGCTCCACCGACCCGCTCGTGCTCAAGTCGGTCCTGCTCACCGGCGCCGTCAAGCAGCCCGGCTGGTCGAACAACGGCAACCCTGCTCCCCCGCAGGACAACCGCGACAACCTCAACCCGCAGATCCCCCTGATCACGCGCTTCACCACCCAGGGCCTCGACTACGCCCAGGGCGCCGGCGTGCTCGACCTCGACCTGGCCTACCGCATCTACACGCTCGGCACCACCGACCTGCCGACGACCGATCCCGCGATCCCGACGGTCACGCGCATCAACCAGCAGGGCAACCCGAGCACCGGCCGCGCCCCGGCCGCCGGCGATCGGGCCGCTTCGGAGCTCGCCTCCGACAGCGCGGCCGAAAGCCGCCGCCGGGCTCCGTCTCCCGTCGCGGTCGCCCGTCTGCTGGCGCAGTCGGCGGCCGCCGAGGGCCCCGCCCGCACGGCGCAGACCACGCCGCGCGACGACCCCGGACGCGTCGGCCCGCCCTCCGGCGGCGGCGGCCCCTCCACCGTCAACTTCCAGAACCGCGTGCCCTTCAACGCCCCGCCCATCGACTCGCTCCCCGGCGTGCCCGGCCCCACCGGCCTCACCGGCCCCACGGGCCCCACCGGCCAGCCGAACCCCGACGCCCTCCGCCTGTTCTTCGCCGCCGAGGGTCTCACCAACCGCGACGATCCCAACAGCGCCATCACCGGCGCCCCGGGGCTCACCAACCCGCTGATCAACGCCGGCGTTGAGCCCGCCCGGTTCTACATCTGGGCCCAGATCAACGGCGACACCCCGACGCAGACCTGGCGGAACATCAACTTCAACGTCGCCGCCACCGGCAGCGCCCGGATCGTGGCGTCCAACATCTTCAACTACAGCCCCAGCGCCTCGTACCGTCACTGGAGCCAGGTCGTCACCGGCGCCATCTCGCCCGATCAGCTCCGCCTCGACGGCGTCTCGCTGCGCGCCGGCGGCGCCCCGGCCTTCGGCGTCAACAACACCACCGACGCCACCCGCTTCGACCGCCACTTCAACGCCACCACCCGCTCCACGCTCCTCGGCTACATCGAGGTCACCGGCGCCGGCCAGCTCTTCTTCGAGGTCGGCGGCTCGGCCTCCACGTCCTCCTCCACCCCCAAGGGCATCTCCCGCGGCCTCACCCCCTCCGACACCGAGCGTGTCTACCTCGGCTTCGCCGACGAGTCGGACAACATCTTCGGCACCCAGTACGGCCGCCGGAGCAGCATCGCCGACGCCAGCTCGAGCAACATCGTCCCGCCCTCTTCCGCGTTCCAGCTCTTCTTCTCCGACACCGGCCTCACCAACCCCGACAACAACCAGAGCCCGGTCGACAACGCCGCCCCGGCCCTGGTGAACCCCGTCGTCGAGACCACCATCGAGCCCCAGCGCCTCTACATCTGGGCCCGCATCCTGCGCGCCCCCACCGAGCAGATCTGGGACCGCATCTCCTTCAGCATCGAGACCACCGGCACCGCCACCATCGTCGGCCGCGACATCTGGAACTACCAGCCCGTCAGCCAGTTCCGCCGCTGGGACATCGTCCAGCCCGGCACCATCGCGGCCGGCGGCCAGTCGCTCGCCGGGGTGAACCTCGAGGCCATCCGCCAGCCCGACAACTTCCCGGGGCTCGTCGCCGCCGGTGTCAACAGCCTCGCCGCCAACGCCGCCCTCGACGCCCAGTCGATCCCCGGCAACCGCCTCACGCTCCTCGGCTGGATCGAGGTGCAGGGCGCCGGCGAGGTGCGATTCCGCATCGGGCCCACCGGCATCTTCCGCCGCGAGGGCCGCACCGACGACGAGATCTTCCTGGGCTTCGGCGACAACCCCAACGATCTGCCCGCCCTGCGGCTGTTCTCCAACTCGTTCAACGCCACCACCACCGTGGCCGACGCCACCGCCGTCGCCTCGCGCCTGCTGCCGATCCAGCGCGTCAGGGTGCTGGGGTGGGACTTCGGCAACATCGGCGTCAGCAACACACCCGACCCCGAGACCCCCAACGGCCCGCCCGTGTTCCGCAACTCGATCGAGTACCTCCTCGAGGACCCGCTGACCTCGGGCCAGGCCCTGGTCGCCACTCTGGCGTGGGACCGCCGCGTCCGCGTGCAGTTGCCCAACTTCAACAACCCGTCGAACCCCGGCGTCGACGTGCTCACCGAACTGGGCCTCCAGAACCTGACCCTCGAGGTGTTCCCCTGCGACGCCTTCGGCCGGATCCTCAACGACGCCGTGGCGGCGTCGACGGTGCGGGCGAACAACCTCCAGCACGTGGTCTTCTTCCCCTTCTACAGCTCGTACTACCTGATGCGCGTGAGCTGGACGGGCGTGACCTACGACCTCTTCAACAATCTGCCCGTCGCGCAGGTGCCCTACGCCCTCTCGTGGGCGGTCTACCGGCCCACGGGCGGCGGCGGTCAGTCGGCTCTGAACCCGCGGTCCACGCTGGTGCTGCCGCTGCCGCGCTCGAGCGCTCTGGCTCCCGACGCCTCGGCCCGCACGCTCGCCAACGTCCTCTCGGCCTGGGGCACCGCCCGCGGCGACGGCCGCTACGACCCCTCGGCCGACCTCGACGGCGACGGCAAGGTCGGCGCCTCCGACCTCACGATTCTGCTCAACATGATCGCCAGGCCCTGACGCGGGCACCCCACGACCTCGGCTCACCCACGCGGCCCCGGCTCACCCCGGGGCCGTTTTTCTGCGCCTGCTGTCGGGGCCGCTCAGCCGATCCGCGCCTTGCCGCCCATGTGCGGGCGGAGCACCTCGGGCACGTTCACCGTGCCGTCGGCGTTCTGGTGCATCTCCAGCAGCGGGATGAGCACGCGGGGCGAGGCCAGCACGGTGTTGTTCAGCGAGTGGCAGAAGACCGTCTCGCCCTTGCCCTTCTCGCCCCCGGGGCGGTACCGCATGTTCAGGCGGCGGCACTGGAAGTCGTAGAGGCGGCTGGCCGAGTGGGTCTCGCCGTAGGCCCCGGCCGGGCGGCCGTCGGGGCCCGCCTCGCCGCGGCCGGGCATCCAGCACTCGATGTCGACCATGTCGGCGTTCTTCACGCCCAGATCGCCGGTGCAGCACTGCAGCAGGCGGTAGGGCAGGCCCAGCGACTGCAGGAGTTCCTCGACGATCGAGATCATCGTCGTGTGCCAGCGGCGGCTCTCGCCCTCGTCGGCGCGGCAGATGATCACCTGCTCGACCTTGTCGAACTGGTGGATGCGGTAGAGGCCCGCGGTGTCCTTCCCGGCGGCGCCGGCCTCGCGCCTGAAGCAGGTGCTGACGGTGGACATCTTCAGGGGCAGCGACGCCTCGTCGAGGATCTCCCCGGCGTGCAGGCCCATGAGCCCCACCTCGCCCGTGCCGGTGAGGAACAGGTCGTGCGTCTCGCCGCGGCCCACCTCGTCGACGCGGTAGGTCTGCTCGCGCCCGGCGGGGAAGAAGCCGGTGCCGACCATGCACTCCTCGCGGACGATCACGGGCACGCTCGTGGCCCGGAAGCCGTGGCGGTCGCAGATGAAGTCCATGGCGTAGCGGAGCACGGCCTGGTGCAGGCGCATGCCGTCGCCGGTGAGCACGTAGCTCCGCGAGCCCGACATCTTGACCCCGCGGGGGAAGTCGACCAGCCCGAGCTTCTCGATGAGTTCCAGGTGCGTGCGGGGCTTGAAGCCGCGCTGGGCCTCGAAGGGCCGGGCGGGGTCGAAACCGGCGGGGCTCCAGCGGCGCAGCTCGACGTTCTGCTCACTGCCGGCGCCCACGGGCACATCGGCGTCGGGCGGCTGGGGCACCTGCAGCAGCAGGGCCTGCAGCGGGGTGTCGAGGGCCGCCAGCCGGGCCTCGAGCTCGGCGATCTTCCCCTTGAGCGCGGCGGGCTTCTGGCGGAGGGCGTCGGCCTGGGCCTCGAGGGCGGCCTTCTCGGCACCCTCGGCCTTCTTGATCAGCCCCATCAGCCGCCCGATCTCGGGCCCCGACTCCTTGGCCAGCCGGTTCTGCTCGGCCCGGAGCCGCTCGGCCTCGGTCATGGCCTCCCGCCGCTCGCCGTCGAGCCTGAGGATCTGGTCGATGTCCACGCGCACGCCCTTCTTGGCGGCGCCGTCGGCGAAGCGGGCGGGGTTCTCGCGCAGGGCTTTCAGGTCGATCATGGGGGCGGATGGTAGCGGCGGAAATGAAAAAGCCCGGGGCGCCTTTCGGCGACCCGGGCTTCTGCCACACGCTACCCGAGGGTTGCGTGCGTAAGTCGGTGGGGGCCTCTCTCCACCATTCCCCTTGTCGGCAACCTTCCCAAATCGCCGACGTGACGTGTTGGTCGCGCTGCGCAGGCCGTCGCAGCGGTCTTCCCGATCCAGAGCAAGCCCTGGATCGACGTGTCTGACGACCCGGTTTCCCGGATCGCTCCTCCCTCTGGGCTCGGCACAGGGGTGCGAGCCGCTTCCGCTCCTACCAACGAAGAAAGCCTACCACAGGCTGACGCCGGAGCCAGCGGGAAGCCGTTCAGATTCGGAAATTCTTGCCGTTTCGGGATTCACCCGAAACTCCCCATCTTCACGCGGGGCGTTGCACCCCGGGCAGCCCGTTCGGGGTTTATTGGGAGCTCGGCGGGACCGCCCACTTCATCTTCTGCATCAGGGTCACCCAATAGCTGGCGTGGCGGTTGTGGACGAGCCGCAGGGCCACGTCGTGCCGGCGGAGGGTCACCCGGTCGCCGGTGTTCATCGGCCGCAGCACCTGACCGTCGAGCACGAGGGTGGTGCCGGCGGTGGTGGCGGTGCTGGTGTTGCTCCGGAGAAGGGTGAGGTCGATGCGGCTGTCGCCCCCCACAACCAGCGGTCGGAAGGCCAGGGAGTGGGCGGCGATCGGGGTGACTGAAAGGGCCTGAATGTCGGGGGAGATCAGCGGGCCGCCGGCCGAGACGCTGTAACCGGTGGAGCCGACGGGGGTGGAGACGATCAGGCCGTCGCCGTTGACCACCGGCCCCTCTTCGCCGTCGATGCGGATGCCGACCTGGATCATGCGGAAGGGCGCGCCGGCGGTGACGACCGCGTCGTTCAGGGAAAGCCCCACAAAGTGTGGTCGGCTTTCGCCGGCGGGGAGCACCTCGACGTGGATCATCATGCGATCGCGGATCGCCAAGGGGGCATCGCCGAGGAGTTCGGCGGCGTCGCGCTCGAGGGCGGGGAGGTCGAATTCGGCCAGATAGCCCAGTTTTCCCAGGTTCACGCCGATCACCGGCAGGGCGAGGTGAACCGAGCGGCGGGCCTGGGCGAGGAGGGTGCCGTCGCCGCCGAGGACCATGATGAGGTCGGCCCCGTGGGTGCGGGTGAGCAGTTCGCCGTCGGCGTCGAGTTCGGCGGCGATGCGGCCGTGGCGCGTGAGGAGCGCCCGGATGTGGTCGAGGGCGGCGCACACGGCGGGCTTGGAGCGGTTGACCAGAAGCAGTACGGATCTGGGCATTGGGCGGAGTGTAGAGACGCGGGCGTGCCGGTCCACCGTCGGAAAAGGGGAGGCGTGAGGCCGGGGTTCCTCAGGGCCCCAGAACCACCGGTCTAGGGATATTCCCCATGCCAAAACCCCACCTTTTCGCTGGCCTTCTGGTCAAGATGGGGTTAGCCTTATTGGGGTATCGATGGTCTCGAACAGTTCAGGGCCGGCCCACGTCACCCGGCCCCGTCTCGATTTCTAGGAGAGAAGATCATGTCGTATCGCGCTCTGGCCGCGTCCGCGGCTGCCGTTCTTGTTGCTGCCGCCGGGGCTTCGGCCGCGGTTCCGACCACGGGCAACCTGGTGGTGCTGCGTGCGGGCGACGGCTCGGCGTCGCTGAACACGTCGTCGGTGGACACGTTCCTGCAGGAGTTCACTCCGGCGGGTTCGCTGGTCCAGACGCAGAACATCAGCGGCTTCGCGGGCAACACGCTCCGCGTGCAGGGCTCGTCGAGCTCTGAGGGTTTCATCACGTACGTGAACGGCTGGCTGACGGTGGCCGGCTACGACGTGGCCGCGGGAGTGGCGTCGCCGTCGGGCGCGACGGCGGCGGCGAACCGGCGCATCCTGTCGTTCGTGGGTGACCTGAACAATCCGTCGGTGTCGATCTCGCAGCCCAACAGCGTGCTGCATACGAGCAACGCGTTCCGCAGCGCCGTGACGGCCGACGGCAACTCGTTCTACACCTCCGGCGGCACTCAGGGCACGTTCTACTTCGCGACGCCCACCACCGCCCCGACGCTGGTGCAGAGCTCGATCACGAACTCCCGCGTGGTGAACATCCAGACCTTCGCCACGACGACCCCGGGCGTGCCCCAGACGCGTCTGATGGTGTCGTCGGCGACGACCGGCCTCAACGGGGTGGGCGCGTTCCCCGGCTCGCCCCCCACCGCGGCCAGCAGCATCAGCGTGTTCGGCTCGAACTCGGTCTCGGGCTCGCCCTTCTCGACGGGCTCGAATTACGCCTTTGCGGTCAGCCCGGACGGCCTGACGATGTACATCGCCGACGACGGCAACAACACTGCCGGCATTCACAAGCTGACCCGCAGCCTCGCGCTCTCCTCGGGCGGCTGGACCTACGCCTACACGTTCCGCACCAATACGAGCGGCGGCAACACCTTCTCGGCCCGCGGGCTCGCGGTGGACTGGACCGGCACCAGCCCCGTGATCTACGCCACCACCGCCGAGACCAGCGCCAATCGTCTGATCTCGATTGTGGATTCGGTCTCGACCTTCACCACCGGCAGCGTCGGCACGACGACTGGCGTGAGGATCAACGACCAGCTCCCGACGCTGGTTGCGACGGCCGACGCCAACACGGCGTTCCGCGGCGTGGTGTTCATCCCCACCCCGGGCGTGCTGGGCCTGGCGGGCGTGGCCGGCCTGGTCGGCCTGCGTCGCCGGCGCTGAGCGCCCGGCCGCGTCGCAGAGACTTTCGCATCACCCCGCAGGGGCCTCCGTTCGGAGGCCCCTGTTTCTTTTGGCGATCGATGCCGCGAGGGGAGATCAGACGCCGCGGTCGAGGAGGCGGTACTGGACGGCCTCGGCGACGTCGGCCTCGTCCAGGGTGTCGCGGTCGGCGAGGTCGGCGATGGTGCGGGCGACGCGGCGGATTTTGTCGTAGGCGCGTGCGGAGAGCTTAAGCTCGGTGATGGCCTGGCCCAGCAACTGGCGGGCGGGGTCGGTCATGGGGGCCAGTACGTCGAGCTGCTTGCCCTTGAGGCGGGCGTTGAGCAGGGACGGCTGGGCGGCGCCCTGGCGGCGGCGCTGGCGGGCGCGGGCGGCCTCGACGCGCTGGCGGATGTCGGCGCTGCTGGTGCCGCGCGGTCCCTCGGTGAGCTGCTTCCAGGGCACGGCGGGGGCCTCGACGTGGATGTCGATGCGGTCGATGAGCGGTCGGCTGACTCGGGAGAGGTACTTCTCCATCTCGCGGCGTCCGGCGGCGTCGGTGGGCATGTGGCCCTTGGCCGTCGGGTTCATCGCGGCCACGAGCATGAAACTGGCGGGGAAGGTGACGGCGGAGTGGGATCGGGCGATGGTGACACGGCCGTCTTCGAGGGGCTGGCGGAGGGTGTCGAGCACGGCCCGGGGGAACTCGGGGAGCTCGTCGAGGAAGAGCACGCCGCGGTGGGCGAGGCTGATCTCGCCGGGCTTGGGGACAGCGCCGCCGCCGATGACGGCGATGGCGCTGGCGGTGTGGTGGGGCGAGCGGACGGGCCGGACGGCGACGAGGCCGGCGGAGGCGCCTTCGTGGTCGCGGGCGCCGGCGGTTTCGCCGCCCTTGAGCAGCCCGACGGCTGAGTAGATGCGGGTGACCTCCAGGGCCTCGTCGGGGCTCATGGGCGGGAGCACGCCGGGCAGGGCCTTGGCCATCATGGTTTTGCCGGTGCCGGCGGGGCCGAGGAGGAGCAGATTGTGGCCGCCGGCGGCGGCGACGGTGACGGCGCGTTTGACGGACTCCTGGCCGCGGACCTCGGCGAAATCGACCTCGGACGCGGCGGCGCGGAGGAGCGACTCGACGTCGACGGGGCTGTGGGCGGAGGGCTCGATCTGGCCGGCGAGCAGGCCGACGAGCTCGACGAGGGTGCGGACGCCGAGCACCTCGATGCCGGGGACGAGGGCGGCCTCGGCGGCGTTCTCGGCGGGAACGACGACGCCGCGGAGCCCCCGCTGCTTGGCGAGGGCGGCCATGGCGATGACGCCGCGGATCGGGCGGACGCGGCCGTCGAGGGCGAGCTCGCCGCCGATGAGGAAGGCGCGGTGGTCGACGCCGCCGGCCTTGGCCGGGTTGACGGTGCCGTCGGCCAGGAGCGTGCCGAGGGCGATGGGCAGGTCGTAGATCGGGCCTTCCTTGCGGAGCTCGGCGGGCGCGAGGTTCACCAGCACGCGGCCGCCGGGCCAGCGGTAGCCCACGTTCATGACGGCCGACTGGACGCGTTCGACCGACTCTTTGACCGCGGCGTCGGGCAGGCCAACGACGGTGGCCTTGTTCAGGGCCCCCTCGAAGACGTCGACCTCGATCTCGCAGGGGAGTGCGTCGATGCCCTGCAGGATGTAGCTCTGAACCCGGGCGAGCATGTTCAACAGATTACCCGAACGCCGACCGACCGCAAGGGCGCACGGCGATCGGGGTTGGCGGGCCCCCGGACGACGCGGCGGCGATACGCTCGGGGACATGGGGCTGTCGCTGGCTGAACTGAGGCCGACATCGCGGTTCACCGACCGGGCGGGGGATTACGTGCGCAGCCGGCCGGACTACCCGTGGGCGGCGTGGCGGGCGATCGTGGCCGGGCTGCCGCCGCCGGCGTGGCTGGTAGCGGCGGATGTGGGCGCGGGAACGGGGATCTCGTCGCGGCAACTGGCTTCGCTGGGGGTGGGTGTGACGGCGGTTGAGCCGAACGCGGCGATGCGCGAGGCGGCGTCGGATCACCCGCTGGTGCGGTGGGTGGATGCGCCGGCGGAGGCGACCACGCTCGGGGGCGGCTCGGTGAACCTGGTGGTGGTGGCGCAGGCCTTCCACTGGTTTCGTGCCGAGGAGGCGCTGGGCGAGTTCCGGCGCATCCTGACGCGGCGGCCGGGGGCGGCGCGGCTGGCGGTGATGTGGAACGTTCAGGACGAGACGAGCCCGGTGGGCCGGCGGTACCTGGAGATCGTGGAGCGGTATGCCGTCGAGGCGCCCCAGTCGCCCTCGATGCGGGACCCGAACCCGTCGATGGCGGGAAGGCTCTCGGCGCGGCGCGGATGGGGCGGGTACCGCGAGCTGGTGTTCACCCACGCGCAGCGGCTGGACCGGCCGGGGCTGGTGGGGCGGGCGCTCTCGGCGAGCTATTCGCCCAAGCATGGTCCGGCGTTCGAGGCGATGCGCGAGGAACTGGCGGTGCTGTTCGATGAGGCGTCGGATCGCGGCACGGGGCTGATCACGCTGCCGTACCGCACGCACGTGCATCTGGCCGAGCCCCTGCGATGACCCCACCCACCCCTCCCCCCCTCTCGCTCCCCCCCCA
>JACVCL010000057.1 GCA_016742075.1 Phycisphaerales bacterium | reverse complement strand
GGATTGGGGGGCGCGGGAGCGGGGGGCCCCGGGGGAGAGCCGACGGCCCGCGCCCTCGAGGCCCGGAAGGTGTGCGAGGCGATCGACGCCGAGTATCGCGCGGCGCTCGACCGTGCGGCACGGCGGGCCATCGTCGTGCAGCACAACGCCTGGCAGCGCGTGGCCGATCGTTACGGCCTGCAGATCGCGGCGGTGATCCAGCCCGACCACGCCGTCGAGCCGACGCCGTCGGACCTGCGCCGGGCGGCCGACGCGGTGAGGGAACGGCGGCTGACCGCCGTGTTTGCCGATGCGCAGGCTTCGCCCAGAGCGGCCGAGGCCGTGGCCCGGGCCTCCGGCGCGCGGGTGCTGACGCTCGACGCGATCGGCGACGGCGACTGGCCGGGGCTGATGCGGCGGAACCTCGCCGCGCTGGTCGAGGGCCTCTCCGACGGCCCCGCGGCCCGGAAGCCCTGAGCCGGGGCAAGCCACGCCCTCGGCTAACCTGCCCGACGGATGACCGACGTAGCCGCCGAGATCCGCGACCTCTCCTTCACGTACCCCGGCGCCGCCGCGCCGGCCCTGGAGGGGATCTCGCTGACGGTGCGGAACGGGGAACTGCTGGCCGTCGTCGGGCCGAACGGGGGCGGCAAGTCGACGCTCGTGCGGCTGCTGGTGGGACTTCTGCCTGTTCAGCGCGGCGAAGTTCGGGTGCTGGGCCGATCGCCCCGCGATGCGGCCCGGGCCGGCCTGATCGGGTATGTGCCGCAACGGTCGGAGGCCGAGCTGAACTTCCCGGTGTCGGCGCGGCAGGTGGTTGAGATGGCCGCGGGCATCGGGCTTCCGCCCTGGCGCGGGCTGCCGGGGGAGCGCCGGCGGCGCGTCGGCGAGGCGCTGGCCCGCGTGGGCGCCGGCGAGTTCGCCGAGCGGCCGGTCGGTGAGCTGAGCGGGGGCCAGTTCCAGCGTGTGCTCGTCGCGCGGGCGCTGGCCGTGGGGGCGCGCCTCCTGGTGCTCGACGAGCCGACGGTCGGCATCGACGTCGCCGGGCAGCGGCGCTTCACCGAGCTGATCCAGGGACTGCGCCGAGAGCTGGGGCTGACGATCGTCCTCGTGAGCCACGACCTGCGCACGATCGCGGCGGGGGCCTTCGGCGGTGTCGGCGAGGTTTCGGCCGGCGACCGCGTCGCGTGTCTCCGCCGCACGGTGCACTTCCACGCCGCCCCCGCCGGAGTCACGCCCCGGCTGCTCGCCGAGGTGTTCCAGCACGATCTGGCCGACCTGTTCGGGCCCACGCATGTCGACGCCCACCCGGAGGCCGAGTGCGCCGCCCACGGGCACGCCCCTCACGCGCATCCGCACGGGCACGCCCACGGCCGCGACAGTGCCGGAGGGGGCGGCTGATGCTGCGCGTCGTCGAAGCCGCGACCGGCGCCGACGGAGGGCTCTTCCGCCACGCGGTGCTCACCGCGCTGTCGGTCGCGATCATGTGCGGCGGCCTGTCGGTGTTCGTGGTGCTCCGTCGGCTGGGGTTCGTGGGCCACGGTGTGGCTCACGCGGCCTTCGGCGGCGTCGGCGTGGTCGCGGTGCTCGGGCTCACCGCGGCCGGGGGCGCGATGACCGTCCCGGGCTACGCCCTCATCGCCGTGTTCTGCATCGGCGTCGCGGCGGCCATCGCCTGGACATCGTCGCGCGGCGCGGCCGGGGCGCCGGGCCGGGCCGCCTGGCGCGAGGACACCGTCATCGGCCTGTTTCTTGTTGCGTCGGTGGCGACGGGCGCCATCCTCCTCCACGCGGCCGGGCCCGCCCGGGCCGGCCGCATCGAGTCGTGGGTGTTCGGGTCGATCCTCGAAGCCGATCGGACCGACTCCGCCGCCGCCGCCTTGGTGGCCGGCGTGGTGGTGCTCGCGCTGGCCTGGTTCCGCCGCCCGCTGCTGTTCTGGGCCTTCGACGAGCCTGCCGCCGAGGCGTTCGGCGTCCGCACCGCCCGAACGAGGCTGCTCCTGATGGCGCTGCTCGGCGTGGCGGTGGTGCTCTCGATGCGTGTGGCGGGCGTGGTGCTCTCGACGGCCCTGCTCGTTCTGCCCGGGGCCGCGGCGGTCCAGCTCAGCCGCAGGCTCGTGCCGGTGTTCGCGTTGGGCGTCGCGGCGGCGGTGGTCGGGGTGCTCGCGGGGCTGGAGGCCTCGCTGCGCTTAGACACCCCGCCCGGGCCCACCATCGTCCTGACGCTCGTCGCCATGGCCTCGGCGGCTTGGGCGGTCGGTCGGGCCCGCGGGCGGTAGCATCGCCCGATCAGGAGCCGCCGCGATGAAAGCCGAAAAAATCCTCGCCGAACTCAATCGTCTCCGCCAGGACTTGGACAAGGACCCGTCGGACCTCGAGTGGCTCACGCTCCACCACGTGTTCTGCTTCGTGAGCTACCGCTTGGGCGACTTCCAGAAGTACCTCGACGAGCAGGCCGCCAAGGGCGCCTTCGACGCCTTCGAAGAGTGATGCCCCGGCCCGATCGCTCGAATGGTTCTCGCGCTCGGGGAAGACCGAATTGTGGACCCGACCGCCCCGTTCGGGCGGCTTCGCTGGCTGGCATCGAGCATTGACTTGGCCCCGTTTCGGTCGATACTTCCTGCATCGGGCCAGCGGCGCCCGCGCGACCCCGGCGAACGGCCGGTGTCCCGAGCACCGCCCCCGACGACCGGCCGGCCCTTCCTAGGTGCGGCCGCCGGGCGATGTGCCCAGCACGACGGTGCTGGGGAGAAGAGTGCGGCGACGGCTCCTCACACAGCCTGCGTCGCAGAGGCTTCTCGGAAGGAGGTGATCCGATGTCCATGTGTGATACCCAGAGGCTGCGCGGCTGAGCGCAACTTGACGGAGCTGCGCCTTCGCGCAGCCTCCGCAGCCAGATTATGGCACGCCGCCGGGAGCCTCCTCCCGGCGGCTGCGTTTTTGGACACGGGCCGTGGCGGGGTTCAGCCCAGCGCGGCGTGCAGCCGGTCCAGAGCGGCCCGGATCGTGGAGTCCTGCTTGCAGAACGCCCAGCGCAGGTGCCGCGATCCCTCGGCCTTGTCCTCGTAGAAGGCGGTGGGGGGGATCGCGGCTACACCCACGCGTTCGATGAGGTGCCGGCTGAGCGCGACATCGCCAGAGAGGCCCAGCCGGCGCGACACCGCCGAGTGGTCCGCGTAGATGAAGTACGAGCCCTCCGGATCGCGGAACGAGAACCCCAGCGAGCGGAGTCCATCGGCAAGCAGATCGCGTTTGCGGCGGTAGTCGGCACGGAGCCCGTCGAAGTAGCCCGGGGGCGATTTCAGCGCGGCCACCGCCGCGTGCTGCATCGGCGTGCTCACCGCGAAGGTCAGGAACTGGTGGGCCGAACGAACGCCGGCGCTCAGCACCGAGGGGGCCACCGCCCAGCCGATCTTCCACCCCGTGAGACTGAACGACTTGCCAAGAGACGACAGCGTCACCGTGCGCTCGGCCATGCCCGGGAGCGACGCCAGCCGCACCAGCGGCGCCCCGTAAACCAGGTGTTCGTACACCTCGTCGCTCAGGGCGATCAGGCCGTGCCGGATGCACAGGTCGGCGACGACCGACAGCTCGTCACGGGTGAACACCCGCCCCGTGGGGTTGTGGGGGGTGTTGACCAGGATCGCCCGCGTGCGGGGAGTGACCGCCCGCTCGAGCGCCTGCCGATCGATGCGGAAGTCCGGGCCTCGCAGGGTGACGAACCTCGGCGTGGCGTGCGCCATGGCCACGCAGGCGCGGTACGAGTCGTAGTACGGCTCGAAGAGGATCACCTCGTCGCCGGGGTTCAAAAGCCCCAACAGCGCCGCCGCGATGGCCTCAGTGCAGCCGGCGGTCACGGTCACCTCGGTATCGGGGTCGGCGGCGACGCCCGTGGCCGCGGTGAACGACGCGGCGATCGTCCGAACGAGCTCCGGAAGCCCGGCCATCCGGGCGTACTGCCCATGCCCGGCCCGGATGGCCTCGATCGCCGCGGCCTTGACGTGCTCGGGGCCGTCGAAATCGGGGAACCCTTGGGCCAGGTTGATCGCGCCGTGCTCGGTGGCGAGCCGAGAGATCTCGGTGAAGATCGTGGTCCCGAACGGCCGCAAATGCTCGGCGGCGAACCCGCGGTGACTGCTCATGCCGCGACACTACCCGCCCGCCGGTGGCCGCCGGAGCGGCAGATCTTGTGCAGCACCAAAAATGGGTAACGCACTCAGAACTCCACCCAAGTCATCATCGATAGCGATGATCCCCGCCGCCGCTCCTTGCACACACCGGCGGAAATCCGCCAATCCCTCCGATCGCGGGAGTCCGCTGGGGGTTCCACTGGCGGTCACGGGCCACGGGCCGAATTCTGGCTCGGCGGATTTTTGAGGGCAAGTGCTTGCCCCGGGTCCGAAGTGCCTGTATGTTCCCCGCAACGGAGGGAAGGTTCGGGAGGAACACGTCACTTCTCCCCCCTTCCAAGAGAGGATGGACGGTCGCGACGCGGTCTTCGTGTGCGCGGCTGGTGTCTCGGAGGAGGATGGAGCATGTCTCAGCCCGTGAAGATGGTTGGAGCGATCGCTGCGGCGCTCGTTGCCGTGGCCGGGTCAGCTCAGGCCGCCCCGATCCAGATCTCGGATCGAAACTCCAGTGCACTGATTGACCCCGTCTCGCCAGCTGGCATGTTCAACTGGACGATCGACGGCGTCACCAACCTGAACCGCCAGTGGTTCTACTTCCGCGTCGGGGATGCCGCGGCGAACCAGGGCATCGATACCCTCAACTTCACCGGCAGCCAGCTCAGCGACACGAACGGGGCGCTGCCGGGCGGCGACTTGGCCAACGACACGCTGGCCCTGCAGTATCTCGGCAACGGGTTCCGCCTCGAGATCACCTACGTGATCCGTGGCGGCGTCGGCCTCTCCGGCACGTCGGACATCGCCGAGATCATCAAGATCACGAACACGAGCACCGCGGCTCTGCCGTTCCGGTTCTTCCAGTACTCGAACTTCCAGCTCAACGGTCAGGTCAACAACGACTACGTGCAGGTGCTCGGCGGCAACACCGCCCAGCAGGGTGTCGGCGCATTCTCGATGTCCGAGACCGTGGCCACCCCGCTGCCCACCCGCCTCGAGACCGGCCTCGCCGCGACCGTCCAGAACAACATCGAGACGATCGCCGGCTACAACCTGAACAACAACCCGGCCTTCATCGGCCCGGCGAACCTCGCGTGGGCGTTCCAGTGGAACTTCAACATCCTGCCGGGCCGCTCGATCTTGATCTCCAAGGACAAGAACGTCGTCCCGACTCCCGGCGCGATGGTTCTGGTGGGTGTGGCCGGCCTTCTGGGCACCGGTCGCCGCCGCCGCCGCTGATCGATCGCCCGATCTCCCGAACATCCTCCGCGGGCCGGCCTTCACGGGCCGGCCCGCTCCGTTTTTGCCGCCCTCCGGAGGCCTCGCCCGGGGGGCAGGGGCGGGGCCGATCCTGTACCATTTCCGCCCCCACACCTTCAGGAGCTTCTCCCATGCGACGCCCCAAGATCTCCGTCATCGGCGCCGGCAACATCGGCGGCGAGTGCGCCCGGTCCATCGCCATGAAGGAACTCGGCGACGTGGTCCTGCTGGACATCCCGGACAAGGAGGGCGTCGCCAAGGGCAAGGCGCTCGATCTGGCCTGCTGCGGCCCGATCGAGCGGTTCGACGCCCACCTGGTGGGCACGAGCAACTATGCGGACATCGCGGGGTCCGACGTGGTGGTCGTCACCGCCGGCCTGCCCCGCAAGCCGGGCATGAGCCGCGACGATCTGGTCGACGTGAACGCGAAGATCGTGAAGAGCGTCAGCGAGAACATCAAGAAGTACGCCCCCAACGCCATCGTGATCGTGGTGTCGAACCCGCTCGACGCGATGGTGTACGTGGCCTGGAAGACCACGGGCTTCCCGACCAACCGGATCATCGGGCAGGCCGGCGCGCTCGACGTGGCCCGGTTCAGGGCCTTCCTGGCGATGGAGCTCGGCTGCTCGATCGAGGACATCACGGCGCTGCTGCTGGGCGGGCATGGCGACGACATGGTGCCGATCCCGCGGCTGACCTCGGTGCACGGCATCCCGATCGGCGAGCTGCTGCCGGCCGAGAAGATCGCCGCGGCGGTCGAGCGGGCGAAGGTGGGCGGCGGCGAGATCGTCAAGCTCATGGGCACCAGCGCTTGGTACGCGCCCTCGGCCGGCACGGTGCAGATGGTGGAGGCCATCATCCGCGACAAGAAGCGGATCATCCCCTCGGCCGCCTACTGCGAGAACGAGTTCGGCGTGGCCCCGAACCAGCCCGGGAAGGGGCTGTTCGTGGGGGTTCCCGCCATTCTGGGAGCCAAGGGCGTCGAGAAGGTGGTCGAGATCAAGCTGCTGCCCGACGAGAAGAAGCTCATGGACGAGTCGATCTCGCACGTGCGCGACCTCGTGGCCGTAGTGAAGACCAAGCACCCCGAGATGGCCTGACCGAGCGTCGGAATCCAACCCCCCAGGAAACCGGAGGGACTCCCTCCGGGTTTTTCGTTTCGCGGCGGCCCGGGCGTGCCCGCGGGGCGCTGGCTTAGGGGTGTTGGGGGGGGCTAACGGAACAAGGCACGCCCACCGTGGGTACGTGCCCTGTCAATATGCGGTCGGGATGTTCGAGGCGTTCTCAGGGGATCGGCTGATCCGCGGTCAGGCCTTGAGAGATCGTGAAGGTTCGGTCAACCCGCCTCGGCCCTGGGGTGCGCCTGGTCGTAGGCGTTGCGGAGGCGTGCGGTGGTGAGGTGGGTGTAGGTCTGGGTGGTCGACAGGCTCTGGTGGCCGAGCAGCTCCTGCACGCTGCGGAGGTCGGCGCCGTTGTCGAGGAGGTGGGTGGCGAAGGAGTGCCGCAGGGTGTGCGGGGAGATCGTCGGGTCGAGCCCGCACTGGCGGAGGTACTTGTCGAGCTTGCGGCGGACCGAGCGCGAGGAGAGACGGCCGCCGTGCTTGTTGATGAACAGCGGCTTGCCGGGCTGGAAGGCGATGTTGTTGGGGTTGAAGCGCTGGTCTCCGGCGAGAACCTCGCGGTAGCGGCGAATGCTCGCCAGCGCGTGCGACCCCAGGGGCACGACGCGCTCCTTCTTACCCTTGCCCTTGACGCGGAGGGCCTCGCCGGGCTCGTCGAGGTCGTCGCTGTTGAGGTCGACGAGCTCCGAGACGCGGATGCCGGTGGAGTAGAGGGTCTCGAGCATGGCACGGTCGCGGGCGCCGAGCACCTCGCCGTCGTCGGGCGCGGCGAGGAGCTGCTCGATCTGCTCGACCGTGATGGCCTTCGGCAGGCGCTTGGCCTGACGGGGCGTGCGGATCATGGTCATCGGGTTGGTGGCGGTGTAGCCGCGCTTGTTGGCCCACTTGAAGAACGAGCGCAGGGTGGCGATCTTCCGGGCCATCGTGGCGGGTGAGTAGCTCTGCTCGCCGAGGTGCTCGAGGTAGGCGCGGATGTCCTCGGTGCCGGCGTTGACGACGGCGTGCGTGATCGTGCCGGGCCCGATCTTGCCGGCGACGTGGTCGCGCACGGCTTCGAAGGCCTGCTGCTCGGGGTCGTCGGCAAGCTTGATGTCGAGCTCGTCGCAGAGGAAGTCCAGGTACTGCCGGAGGTCGGCGCCGTAGCACCGGGCGGTGTACGGGCTGAAGTGACGCTCGTCGGTCAGGTACGACAGGAACGCGGAGATCAGGGGGAGTGTGCTCATGTGCAGCATCGCTCCGAAGCGGGTGAACCGAACAGACGGGCCGGGGCGCGGCGTCCGCGCCGCCCGGATGGGTGCCGGGTGGGGCGAGGGAGCCGGGCCGAGCGGCGAACTTCGCCGCCGACCGTCCTTTCCGCGCCGGCCCTCGGCGGGCCGGCGACGGTCTGATGGGGCCGGCGGGGCTACCTCGGGGCGGCGGAGGCTTGGGTGTGCTCGGGCGACCGAGCGGGGGCGACGCGTGCTCGCTCGGAGCGCATCAGCCGGTCGGTCGCCGCGAAGCACACGAATTCCGTGTACCGCGTCATGCTCTTGACGAATCGCTCCCAGCCCATGGCGCTGGCGGGGTCGTGCCGGCCTCGGGCGTACGCCTGCACCTCGGCGAGCGTCGCGTGGTTCGAGGCGTCGAGCATCACCGCCACCACCGAGAGGGGGCGGTCGGTCCCCGGCATGGGCCTCGGGCCGCCGTCGCTGGCCGCGCCGCGGAGGCGGGCGGGGTCGACGTCGGTGCTCGGGAGCTTCAGCGAGGGCGATCGCCCGAACAGGGCGAGATTCAGCCCCATGCTCAGGGGCTCGTAGGGGTTCCACGCGGTGATGGCGCCGACGACGATGCCGTCGGCGCCGGCTGCGCGGGCCAGCGCCAGAGCCTCGCCCGCGGTGGTCACCTGGGGAAGGTTCAGGGCCCTCATCGCGCCCAGGGTGCGGTTCATCGGCAGCGCCGTGACGCCGCGCACCTGGGAGAGCTGGGACACGAGCTGGTCGGAGACGACGAGCTCGTTGACGACGCCGACGCCCGACTCGTTGCGGAGTGGGGCCACGGCCAGGATCACCGGCCCGGCCGGGCCGCCGCCGCCGTACGGCGAGTCGAGCACGGTCGGGTTCTCGAGCCTCTGGCCGCCGGAGCAGCCCGCGAGCCCAAGTCCGGACGAGGCCGCGGCCAGCGCGAGAACAGCCGAGCGCAGGCGGCGCGTCAGAGAGAGCATGATGTGTGCGGTTGTCATGGCGTCCTGCCGGATCGGCGGGGCTCCGCCCGCCGCGATGGTCCGATCAAGGCTCGCCCTCGCCTGGCGGCGGGGGCGAACGGCTTACCGCTTACTCAAGTCATCGGTCCGGGGCGGCCGGCGCGGGCTCGACGGGCACGCTGGCGACCTCGGAGGTGTTCTGGGGGCTCTTGGCGGGCGAACCCGCCCGGGGCTGCATCGAGGCGACCATCGCCCGCCCGGGCTGCGTCGACCAGATGCTCTGCCGGCCCGAGCGATCGCTGGTGAAGTAGATCCGGCCGTCGGGGCTCCACAGCGGCGAGAGGTTCACCGACCGGCCCGCGGTGATGTTCGTGCGCTCCGAGCCGTCGGCCCGGACGATCCAGACATCGGACTGGGCAGGCGGGGCGTCGGGGCCGGCGGTTTCGGGCAGCGGCACGACGGCCACCGCCAGATGCTCGCCGTCGGGCGACCAGGACGGGTTGACCACCGCCGCAACGGCGCTGCTGGCCACCTCGGTGGGCTGCACGGCCTCGCCGCCGGTGTAGCGGATGGTCCAGACGCTGAAGAGGCGGTCGCCGCGGTCGCGGGAACGCTGGAACGCGATCGTGTCGCCCTTGGGCTGCCAGGACGGGAAGAGCCCGAAGGTCAGGAATTTCTGGGCGTCGGGGCGGGTGAGATCGGCCACCCACACCTCCCAGCGGTCGCCGGATTCGGGGAGCCGGCAGAAGGCGATCGTCTTGCCGTCCGACGACCACGCCGGGTGCAGGTCGGTCGCGTTGCCGCGGGTGACCTGGATCGGCTGGCCGCCCTCGGCGGACATCACGTAGATGTTCCACGCGCCCGAGCGGTTGCTGGCGAAGGCCAGACGCTTGCCGTCGGGGCTGACGGCGGGCATGACGTCCTGGGCCGGGTCGTTCGTGAGCTGGGTGACGGCCGTGCCGTCGACGGACTTGACGTAGAGGTCGGCCGTCGGGCGGTGCCGGGTGCTGGCGAAGTAGACCAGCGACCCGTCGGGCGAGACGGCCGGGTCGAAATCGGCGCCCTCGGGCGCGGTGGTGATCTGGATCAGGTTCTCGGCGCCGTCGGGAATCCTGCTCCGGCCAGCGGCCGCGGGCGCCCCGGTGTTCGGGAGCGGTCCGAAGATGCTGTACTGGTTGCCGCCGACAGACTCGCCGGCTTTGGTGGCGCTCTGGGCGGCGGTGCGTCGGGGGGCGGCGGGCGTGGCGAACGGGTCGGCGGGGAGCACGCGGGCCTCGCCGGTCACGGGCTCGCGGGCCACCGACTTGGCGCCGGATCCGGAGCAGCCCTGGGCGAAGCCGGCGAGCAACGCCATAGCGCACGCGGCGACGCGACCGGTCGAGAGGTTGGCGGCGGGCAAGGGCATCCGTGCCGTCTCCGTGTCCGCGGGGATGCCGCGGACGGGGCCGGGCGCTGGGAAGGGGCGTCCGGCGGTCGGGGTCCCGGGCCGCACTCCGGCGGCCGAGGGGAGGGGGAAGAACACGCGGCGCTCCGCGCCGCAGGCTTTATCGGACTCGCACCCCGGCCCTCTTGAGCCCGGTCGGCGAGATCGACGGCCTTGATTTCGGACGTGCCGGTAGCGGACGTGAGCCTCTCAGGCCGGAGGGCGCTGGAATGCTCGGACGTTGTCCGCCTGTAACGCCCGCGCCGGGGGCGCGGCCGCGGATCGGGCGGGCCGGCGGCGAAAGTGAACCGGCCCGCGTACGTGGAGCCCCTCCTCCTGGAGCTCGTCCGTCCGCGGGCCGGGTGAGTTGGTGCGAATCGTGGTGGCCCTGCCCGGACGCCTCAAGCCGCGGACAGAGCCCGACACAATGTAACCCGGGAGGGGCGTATTCCAGCCTCGTTTGACGCCGGTGGCACGCAAAATTTGGGTAAAGAGGGCTGTTCGCGGGCCCCTACCGCGTTCGGGGCCGGCGCGTGCTTACCCAGATTCACACCGGAACACCCACTCCGGAGAGGGGGGACTAGCGGCAGGTCTCCTCGCCTCGCAGAACGGCCTCGGCGACTTCGAGGAGCTTGCGGCGGGTGTTGCGGGCCGTCTTCTGCAGCAGACCGTGCGCTTCCGACTCGCTGACACCGTGCAGCTCGGTGAGGCGCCACTTGGCCTGTTCGACGACGCGGCGGTTGGCCAGCGAGGTTTCCAACTGATCGATTCGGTTGTGCTGCTCGGTATGGGAGGAGGCACGGGACCAGGCGATGGAGACGGCGATACGGAGGCTTTCGGTGCCGACGGGCTTAAGCAGGTAGCCGAATACACCGGTGGCCTGGGCCTGCTCGATGTACTTCCGATCGGCGAAGGCCGAGACGATGATGGAGGGGATGCTGCGGGCCTCCCAGAGGCGCTTGGCGACCTCGAGGCCGTCGGGCGGGGGCATCTTGATGTCGAGGACCGCGAGGTCGGGGCCGTCGCGCTCGGCGGCGTCGAGGGCGGCCTGGCCGTCGGTGACGGGGCCGACGACCACGAACCCCAGCGCGATGAGGCTGTTGGCCAGCCCGGTGGCGACGAGGCTTTCGTCGTCGGCGACCAGGATGCGCTCCGGCGTGGTCTTACGCATGTTCGTGGGTCCGCGGCGTCGGTGGCGGACGGCGTCGGGGCCGGCCGCGGGGTGGTGCTGGGGGGTTAGTCGAGCCAGTCCTTGGCTTTGAGCCGCTCGGGAACGTACGTCTCGGTCACGTAGCTGATGTCCTTGGTGATCAGCGACTCGACTTCCATCTTGAAGCCGTTGGCGAGCATCTTCCTGATCTCGAGCTGCCACGGTTTTTTGTCGGCGAACCACGGGTACTGGGCGATCTCGTTGGCGCGCTTGATGTCGTTGTCATTGAGGGCGATCTGCACGTCGTCGGAGAGTTCGCACTCCTGGTAGTCCTTGGCGCGGATGCCGAGGAACCGGGCGTCGGGGATCGCCAGGCGCTCGGACTCGAAGGCCAGC
This sequence comes from Phycisphaerales bacterium, assembly GCA_016742075.1. GTDB lineage: Bacteria > Planctomycetota > Phycisphaerae > Phycisphaerales > UBA1924 > JACVCL01. Next base: position 2,200 of record JACVCL010000057.1, on the reverse strand, counting down.
GAGATGGACCCCTGCTTGATCACGGAGTAAATATAATGTCCCCAGGGGTCGCAATCCAGCAGGCAGTAGATGGGCAGGCCCAGCTCGTGATGGAGGCGGTAGAGCAGGCGGCGCACGCCGCGTGAGGGCTGGCCGCCGCCCTCGGTGAGGATGCAGTTGTGCTTCTCCCAGAAGCGGTCCTCGTTGAACCGGGACCAGACGGTGTTCTTCTCGACGTGCAGAACGAACTTCGCCTCGCACTTTTTGAAGCGGATGATGTTCGGCTCGCAGATGCTCGGGATGGCGTAGCCGCCCGAACCCATGCGGCGGCAGTCGATCTCGTCACCCGAGTCGACGATGGTGATGTTGCCGACCATGGTCCCCGCCTTCTTGGCGAAGATGTGCAGCTCCTCGCGGAGGGCGCCGAGCGTCACCTCGAGGTCCTCGAGGATGCCGTCCGACTCGTCCTGATCGGCGAAGGTCTTCTCCTTGGTGCCGGCGACGGTGTGAAGGCCCTTGTAGAACATGCCGCGGAGGCTGAGGGTCTTCTCCGCGTTGATCAGATCCTTGATGCTGCTGGCGTGCAGACAGGTCTGCATGAACTGCTTGGCCTGCCCGAGGTTGAACAACTGGCGCTCGGCCGTGCCGTCGCCCATCTGCAGGATCCCGCGGCGCTTGTCCCAGAGCGTGTTCGATTTCGTGCGGGTCGGGATGGTGATCAGCGGTTCTTTGTCGGCGAAGGCGCGTTTGGCCACGTCGCCGGCCAGGCCGGTGATCTTTGTCAGGGTGGCCCGGTCACGGTCCTTCACGGACGCCGAGGATGTGCTGGTCTTCTTGGCCATTTCGGGGGCTCGGGGCTGTGGCGCCCGCGACATCGCTCAACCCAAGTGTAGCGATATGCGCTAGCGGTTTGAAAAATGTTCGGTATCGAGAATGTGTTTCTGGAGGCGCGAAGCGGGCAAATCTGTGGCACAGCACCGGGTCAGAAGAGCCGGGCCGAGTCGTCGCCGGGTTTGCGGCGGATTTTTTTGCGCACTTTCACCAGTTTCTTGCTCGGCACCGCGGCCGCGGCACGGCGATCGGCGGCGGTCGGAGCGGTGGCCTGGCGGGACTTGCCCCGGGGGGGCCGCGGCGTCGGGCGGTCGTCATCGGCGGCGAGGGCCGCGACGCGGAGCGCGGCCTCCTCGGCGCGGGTGTGCTCGACCGGTGGCGCATCGCCCGGGCCGGCGGCGCGATCGACGATGATCACGCCGTCTTCGTCGGGGGGCGCGTCCTTGACGGCTTTGCCTTCCTCGTCGAGCTGCATGTCGGCGATCGCGGTGCGGCGGCGGGCCTGTGCGAGCAGGGCGTCGTAGAGCTTGCGGGCGTCGGCGCCGGTGATGGCGTTGACGGCTTTGGAGATCTCGCCGATGTATCGCTCGAAGACGTCGCGGCGCTCGGACTCGCGCTTCATCTTCTGGCGTTTGCGGAGGTAGGTGCCGAGCTTGCGGCCGCACTCCATGAGCGCGAGCTTCATCTCCTTGCGGATCTCGTCGTAGTCGGCGATGGCCTCCTTGCTCTCGCTGGTGAAGGGCACCCAGACGCTGGCCATGTGCAGCATGATGACCAGCGGGCCGACCGGGGCGGCGCCGCGCGGCTGCTGGAGGTCGTAGTTGCGCCAGTTGGTCTCGGCGACACCCTTGAAGCTCGAGCAGGCCGACTGCTGGAAGAGCAGGGGGACGCGGTTGGCGAAGCGGATGATTCGGGCCGAGTCGTCGGCGGCAAGGTCGCCGCCGTAGGCGATGGCGGCCTCGATCTGGAACGGGCGGCCGCGGTAGACCTCGGGCTCGCGGGAGGAGGCCGCGTAAAATTCGGCCTTCACACCCTTGAGCATGCCGGCGAGCATCTGGCGCACGCCGATCGGGGCCAGGCAGTCGGTGGGGGGAGGGGGAAGCTTGCTGTCCTGGAACTCCTTGAAGAGCTTCTCGGCCAGCTCGCTGTCGACGTCGGCCACCTTCGTGCGGCTGGTGAGCCCGATCTTCTCGCAGAACGACGAGGCCGACTGGGCCGACACCCGCGAGAACTTCTCCTGCAGAAAGTTGTAGAGCGTGCCGCTCTTGGCCGACGCCTCGTAGTCGCGGAGCATCTGGATGAGGATGCCCAGCTCGATGCCCTTGGGATGGGGCTGGATCTCGCGGGTTTCCGGGGGCAGATCGGTGACGCCCCGGGGGAACATCACCAC
>JACVCL010000056.1 GCA_016742075.1 Phycisphaerales bacterium | reverse complement strand
GGGGGGGCGGTCAGCGGTAATGGACGCACGGCCCGCCGCCGCGCCCCACGGCCTCACCATCACCACCGGCGAGCTCGCCGCCATCCTCGGCGCCGAGCTCGCCGGCCCTTCCGACCTGCGCCTCGACCGCGTCGACACCATCGAGCACGCCGGGCCCACCACCCTCACCTTCGTGCGTGATGCCCGCCACGCCGCACGCTTCCTCGCCTCCGGCGCCGGGGCCGCCCTCGTCGCCCGCGCCGCCGCCCAGGGCATCAGCCCCGGCCCCTCGCGCGCGGTGCTCGTCGTCGACGACCCCGACCTCGCCCTCATCGCCCTGCTCTCCAAGATCGCCCCGCCCCCCAGCCGCCCCAGCGGCATCAGCCCCCACGCCCGCGTCGACCCCACCGCCAGGCTCGCCGAGAGCGTCAGCCTCGGCCCCGGCGCCGCCGTAGGGCCCGGCTCGGCCATCGGCCCCAACACCATCCTCCACGCCAACGTCACCGTCGGCGCCGGCGTCACCCTCGGCACCGCCTGCGAACTGCACCCCGGCGTGGTCATCCAGGACCGCTGCACCCTCGCCGACCGTGTCGTCATCCACCCCAACGCCGTCATCGGTGCCGACGGCTTCGGCTACCGCCCCGACCCCGCCGGCCGAGGCCTCGTCAAGATCCCCCACGCCGGCAACGTCGTCATCGAGAGCGACGTCGAAATCGGCGCCGGCACCACCATCGACCGCGGCAAGTTCGGCCCCACCCTCATCGGGGCGGGCACCAAGATCGACAACCTCGTCCAGATCGGCCACAACTGCCGCATCGGCCGTGCCTGCATCATCTGCGGCTGCTCGGCCCTCGCCGGATCGGTCACCCTCGGCGACGGCGTCACCCTCGCCGGCGGCGTCGGCATCGCCGACGGCCGCACCGTCGGCAGCCGTGCCACCGTCGGCGCCCGCTCCGGCCTCATGGACGATGTGCCCCCCGGCGAAACCTGGGTCGGCTACCCCGCCCGCCCCGCCCGCCAGTCGATGCGGCTCTACTCGGCCCTCGACAAACTCCCCGACCTCATCCGGGCGTTCAACCGCGGATCAGAATGATCGCCCAGTTCCGGACCGAGCTCCGCCGCCCTACTTGAGATCCCTGCCCCGAACGCCACCAGGCGTGTGCACAACAGGCAGCGAAGAACGGAAATAGCCGGGTGGGTGGCTCCGACCATCGCCCTGGACCAGAGGGGGGAGGAACTCGTCGAGCGCCACCCGGCGGGCCGAGCCGTCCGCGAACCCGACCAGCGAGTGAGGGCCCAGCTCGGGCGCGGCCACCCACGGGTAGAGCGCGATGAATACACCCTTAGACGAGCCTGACCGCACCTCGCTCGTGCGCACCGCGCGGAACTGGCTGATGTCGCCCCGCCTCGTTTCGGGCAGCCAGTAGCCGGGATCAGAGAAGAGCGTACCGCTGTAGAGGTACTCCTGCTCCGTGGTGATCACGACCGCCCCGCGCACACGGACCTCCGGCACGGTCCCGGGCGGCCGGAGCGAGGGGTCCGTAGGGGGCACGCCGAACCACGGCTCCGCCATCGCCCAGCGCCAGCTCTGGCATGTCTGGAAGTACGACACGAGGAAAGAGTTGTCCTTCGATCGCAGCGGCGTCAGCCTCATGCTCGGCTCGGCCAGTTGCGGGTAGCACCCCCGCTCCGACGTCGCGTAGCTCTCGACCCCCACCACAAGCTGCCTGATCCGCGCCAGCGATACCGTGGTGTTCGCGCTGTCACGCGAACGCGACAGCGACGGCAGCGCGATCGCCAGAAGCACGAAGATCACCCCGATCGCCATGAGCAGTTCGACCAGCGTGACGCCCCGAAGCCTGCGCCCACCGGTCCGGTCCTTCGGAACGGCCGCGGTCAACCTCGGCGGCATTGTCACGGACGCCTCCGCCACCACACCAACGCCGCCGCCGCCAGCGCCAACCCGGCGCAGCCGAGAAGCGCCAGATTCACGCCACCCCGCGATCTGGCCGACCACCACAACGCCCACCCGCCACCGGAAGCAGATGCCGCCGGCGATGCACCGGGAGCGAAGGCCCACTCGGTCCGATCCTCGACCCGGCGCACCGGCCGCAATCCGCGGATCGGATCCGGCACGCTCGCAGAGGGTTCCGCCAACGCCATATCGAACTCACGCCGGCTGACCGGACGAAAACTCACCAACTCCCGTATCCACTCGGTTCGGCCCTTGGCATCGAGATACTCCACACGGTGAGACACGGGGCGCGAGATGCCCGGCACCTCGCGCCAGTCAAGAAATCGGATCGAGTTATTCCGTCTCCACGCACCCGTCGCCGGGTCTCTTGCCTCGCCCACCGAACCGGTGGCGATCGGTTGCTGAGTCGCCGCATCCCACGCGCCGGAGACGATCCAGCGGAAGACGTCCTCACGCTGGAACTCGGCCGTCCACCCGTCGGCGGTCGCTCGCATGGCTGTTCTCGCTCCGCCCTTGTGACCAGCCGAGGTCAGACCACCGTAGACGAAGAACGACACTTTCGCTGAGGCCGTCTGAGCGCCCAAGCCCGACGCGAGTTTGAACGTCGCTCCTCCGTCGACACCAGCTTGGTATTCATCAATGGCCCGAGACTCCACAATGGTGCGATCCCAAGCCCGATGCTCGTCGAGAACCAGATCCGCAGGTGCTTGACGGTGATCCGTGCTCCCCCCCGGCAGGGGTGTCCCCGACATGCGCCAACGCCGAGCACTGTCAAACCAAACACGACATTCTTCAGCTGCGGGCCCACGCAGAGCCAAAGGCTTGTTCCGTTCGATCAACCGCCGGTCCGGATGCTCAGGAAACAGCGCCACCGCCCGCTCCAGATCGGCGATCTCGCTCTCGCTCATCGTGCTGTATTGAGTTTCGATGAACACGACCTCGAACGGCCCGCCGAGATCGAGCGGGAACCGCGCTGCCGCGACAGCGTCGCGGAGCGAAGCCGGCACCTCCCCCGTTTGCGCCCCCGACGTGGGGGCGAGCAACGCAGCCACCGCGACCACGAAGCCCAGCACCAGCCCGCGTTGGATGCCCCCGTGGCCGCCACGCCGCGGCGGCAGCCCCTCGCCTATCGGGGCGAGTGTGTGCCAATCGGCGTTCTTCAGACGTGCCGATTCCATTCGTGACTCTCCCGGACAATTCGCACGAACGATGCAGGGTGTTCCGAGAACTAGACCTTCTGTAAAGTACCGACAACCAAGACGGTGTCCAGACAAAAATATGTTGTGTCGCACCGCGTCGGAGCCCATCCGAAGGCGGTCGTCCGGGGGTTGTCCCGGGTCCGGCACAGCCGCACCGTCGCGTGTTCCGATGGGTTCTCCGCGGCCCCGGCGCCGCCCTCACTCCCCCCACCCCCCCGGTCGCCAGTTGGGGTTTTTACCGCCGCCGGTTCGTGAGTGCTAAACTCCCTCTCATGGTCACGACCGCCGCGACCCCCTCAAAGACCGAACAACAGCAGACCGTCCGGAGCCCCGTGGGCCTCGCCGGCACAGGTCTGTTCACCGGCCACGCCGCGCGGCTCACCATCCTCCCCGCCGAGCCCGACACCGGCATCGTCTTCCGGCGCACCGACCTCCCCGGCCGCCCGGAGGTCCCCGCGCATATCGACTTCGCCGTCGAAAAGCCCCGCCGCACCTGTCTGCAGCGGGCCGAGGCCTCGGTCGAGATGGTCGAGCACTGCCTCTCGGCCCTGATGGGCATGGGCATCGACAACGCCGTGGTCGAACTGGAGGGCCCCGAAGTGCCCGCCGGCGACGGCTCGGCCGCCATGTTCGTCGAGGCCATCGAGCGGTCGGGCGTCGCCGCCCAGCCCGCCCCCCGCAAGCCGCTGGTGGTCTCGCAGCCCGTCACGGTGCGCGACGGCCCCGCGACCGTCACCGCCATGCCCGGCGAGGCCGCCCACGCCGAGTACGTCTACGCCCTGGACTTCGGCGAGGGCTCGCCCATCGCCCCCCAGATGCACAGCCTTCAGCTCGACACCGGCGTCTACGCCCGCTCAATCGCCCCAGCCCGAACCTTCTCGACGCTCGCCGACGCCCAAGCCATGCGGGCCGCGGGCCTCTTCGCGCACGTCTCCCCGAAAGACATGCTCGTCATCGGGCCCCAGGGCCCCGTCGACAACGCCCTGCGCTTCCCCGACGAGCCCGTCCGCCACAAGATGCTCGACCTCATCGGCGACCTCGCCCTCGTCGGCCGGCCGATCCGCGGGCGAATTCTGGCCATGCGTTCCGGCCATGCGCTGAACCAGAAGCTCGCCCGGGCCCTCGTCGACCAGGCCCAGGCCGAGGCCCTCGCCCGCCCCTCGTCCTCGGCCCCGGCGATGGACATCAAGCAAATCCTCCGCCTTCTGCCCCACCGCTTCCCCATGGTCCTCATCGACCGCGTGCTCGAGATCGAGGACGACAAGCGCGCCGTGGGGGTCAAGAACGTCACCTTCAACGAGCCCTTCTTTCAAGGGCACTACCCGCAGTCTCCGATCATGCCCGGCGTGCTCATCGTCGAGGCGATGTGCCAGCTCGCGGGACTGATGATGGCCCGCACCCTGAACCATACGGGCAAGATCGCGGTGCTCCTCACGCTCGACGAAGTCCGCCTGCGCAAGCCGGTGACACCCGGCGATCAGCTGGTCATGGAGACCGAGGCCCTGCGGGCCAACAGCCGCATGGGCGAGGCCCAGTGCCGCGCCTTCGTCGCCGGCGAGCTCGCCGCCGAGGCCCGCGTCAAGTTCCTCCTCGTCAACCCGGAGACCGGCCGGTGACCGCGATCCACCCCACCGCGGTCGTCGACCCCTCCGCCGTGCTCGACGACGGCGTGACCGTCGGCCCCTACTGCGTCATCGGCCCCGGCGTCCGCGTCGGTTCCGGCACCGTCCTCTACAACCACGTCACCATCCAGGGCCACACCACCCTCGGGCGCGACAACGCCGTCTACCCCTACGCCGTCCTCGGCGCCGATCCGCAGGATCTCAAGTTCCAGGGGCGCGACACCGAGCTCGTCATCGGCGACCGCAACCGCATCCGCGAGCACGCCACCATCCACCGCGGCACCGAGCTCGGCGGCGGCCGAACCGTCATCGGCTCCGACTGCCTCATCATGGTCGGCGTTCACATCGCCCACGATTGCGTCATCGAAGACCAGGTCGTCATCGCCAACAACTCGATGCTCGGCGGGCACTGCCTCGTCGAGTTCGGCGCTTCCCTCGGCGGCGGTGCCGGCGTCCACCACTTCGCCACCGTCGGCACCCTCAGCTTCGTCGCCGGCATGGCCCGCATCACCAAGGACGTCCCTCCATTCCTGGTGGTCGAGGGCAACCCCGCCGAGCCCCGCAAGGTCAACACCACCGCCCTCATCCGCCGCCGCTGGGCCCCCGAGCGCCTCGAGGCCCTCCGGCAGGCCTTCAAGCTCATTTATCGGGCCAGCGACGTCCCCGTGCAGTCCGCCCTCGACGCCCTCCGGGCCGAGCCCTCCCAGTTTCCGGAAATCTTCCGCCTCTGCGATTTCCTCGAACGATCCCAGGCCGGGACCCACGGCCGCTTCCTTGAAACCACCCGCCCCGGCGGCCTCCCGCCCCTCAGTCCGGGCGACACCAACTCCCGCTAGATCCTTATGGGCAATCCCCGATGCGCGTGGGAACGGCGCAAAAATCGAGCGTAAGCGCTCTTTCCACTTGCCCTTAGCCCGATCGCGTGTATGGTGATGCTGCCGCCACGCACAGGGCGGCAATGAGTCAGTCCGCATAACCAGAGTTCCCACGGTTGGCCGTCGCGTTGGCGTGCGCACACACGTCGCGGGGCGTCCACGGGCGCCCGTCAGAGGGCTTCCGATGCGCGGTCCGCACAGCCGCGATCGGGGGCGCGGTCGCTTGGACCAAGCGAGAGGAGTCAGAGAGATGAAGGCGATCTTCCGAGGCCTTATGGCCGCAGCCGTTCTGGCGAGCGTCGGGACGGCCGCGTCCGCGCAGTCGCTGGTGTACCAGTTCGACATCACCAACCCCACCGGCATCGACTGGAAGGGGATCTTCTTCGAACTCAAGCCCCGCACCGGCGCCAGCTACCCCGCCGGCTCGTGGGCCCAGGTTCAGTTCGTCAGCGATCTGACGCGCCAAACCTCCACCCGCCCCATCCTCTCGACCGTCCTCTCTCCCGACGGCCAGACCCTCACCTTCAACTTCCCCGTCAGCAGCCTCTTCAAGCCCAGCGACCCCGTCGCCACCTTCATCGTCGAGTTCAACAACCCGCAGATGGTGCCCGTCCGCATCGGCTACACGCCGGTCTTCATCCCCGCCCCGGGCGCCGGCGCCCTGGCCGGTGCTGCCGGCCTGCTGGCCCTGCGCCGCCGCCGGCGCTGACCGCCCGCCCCACGTCGTCCCCTTCCCCCCGAAACCACCGCACGGCGAGGCCGCTTCCCGCGATGAGCGGGTGCCCCGCCGAGCCCCGCACAGAGCATCCGCACGAGAGAGAAGCCATGAAGATCGTCAGCACCATCGTGATGGCCCTCGCGGCCGGTGCCGCCCTCGCCCCGGCGGCCTCGGCCCAGGTCACAGCCCCCACCACCAACGTCACCCTCACCGGCCAGAGCCGGATCTCGATCGATCCGACCCGCACCATGCCGCCCACCCGCGGCTACGGGCCCTCGATCACCTGGCCGGTCTCGATCACCAACGGCCCGGGCCTGGGCAACTTCAACATCGTCCAGACCGTCATCCGCCTCGGCCAGTACCCCGGTGAGTCCTACGCCCCCGGCGAGTTCCCCGCCATCAACTTCCAGGCCGGCACCACCAGCATCACCAACGCCTTCTCGGGCCTCCCCGTCCCGCTCACGAGCGTCGTCCGCTCGCCCGACGGCCAGACCCTCACCATCAACTTCCCCAACGCCCAGCCCTTCTCCCTCACCTCGCGGTACGTCTTCACCTTCACGGTGCTGAACCCCGCCCAGAAGCTTTACAACTTCGACTTCGAGTTCCTTCCGATCCCGAGCCCCGGCGCGCTCACCCTGGCGGGCGTGGCCGGGCTCTTCGGGCTCCGCCGCCGCCGCGGCTGATCCCCCCCGACGACCGCGCGGCGACCGGGCAGCACAGCCGTTCGCCGCGAGGCCTAGGCCGGCCGCGACCCGTTATGCCCGGGCGCGGCCGGCGCATCGATTCCCTTTTCCCCCTGCCGAGCCCCCACATCCCCCGGGGGCTCGGCGCTTTTTTGCGTCCGGCGGGCACCCGGTGCTAACCTCAATATATGTCCGGGAACTCTGACCGTTTCCATCGGCCTCAGTGCCCACGCTGCGGTGCTGACCTCTCCGGCCTCACATCAGAGTGGACGGATCGGTGCAACGTCGAGGACTGCTGCTCTGCGTGCGCGCTGGTGTTTGCCTGGCGGGATGTTCTTGGCACCCACCAAGAACCTCCACGGCACTTCTACGAGTACGCGCGACACCGCGTCTTCCGACGGGGCCTTGCCGCGGCCCTCGCCGCGCTCGTGCGCCCCGCACGGTTCTGGAACGGCCTATGCCTTCACGACCGGCCGGTGCCGCGCCGGCTCGCGATGTTCGCAGCCGCCTGCCTGCTCGCCGCCTACGTCTTGGTGACGGGGTTAAAGGCCGAGGAGGCGTGGCGGTGCTCCCGCGCGGCCACCGAGCTTCGTTACGGGGTTGTGTCCGCTGCGATGTGGCCGCTTCCACGCCGGATCCGCTCGTCGACCATGGGCTACTTGGGATTCGACCACAACAACAGGGGTTGGTGGAATCCCTTCACTTCTCCTGAACCGCTGCTCATGCTCTCGGCCGGCGCAGCGGCCCTTGCGCCCTTCGGGTTCCTTGTGCTCCAGACCGCCGTCGGCCGATACCGCACCTCGATCGGGCACGTCGTGCGTGTCGCCGCGTACTCCGCGGTGATCCCCTGCGCGCTCATGGCGGCCGACGCCATCGTCGGCTGCGTCCGGTTCAACACCATCTCGCGGGATCCAGACCCCACCGGGCTACCGGTAGCGTTCTCATCTGCGCTCGAGCTGGCGCGGATCGCCAGCCCCGTCGTCGCGATCGTTCTCGTCATCGTGTTCTGGGGGCTCGCGGTACGTCGGTACCTCCGACTTCCGCACCCATGGCTTGTCGCGATTTCGCTCGGGTTCATCTCGCTGCTGGCCGCAGCGTCGGCCTGGTGGGCCATCGATGGGAGGGAGCTTGCCGGCGCCGTTGAGTTCTGGTGCTTACGCCTCGCGCAGTACTGGACCGTCACGCTCTAGCGGCCGAGGGCGGCGACGCCGCCGGGCCCGCTTGCCCGGCTCATCCGAGGCTCAACGGCGCCGATATCCTTGGTGGACCCCAGGCATCTTCCCAGGCCAATCCCCCGAATCCCCGAACACACCCATGCCCCACGACCCCGCCTCCGACGCCGTCCTCGACCTCCTCCGCGCCGCCGACCCCGACGCCGCGGCCATCCTCGAACGCGAGCAGGACCGCCAGGAGCACACCCTCGAGCTCATCGCGTCCGAGAACCACGTCTCGCCCGCGGTCATGCACGCCATGGGCACGTGCCTCACCAACAAGTACGCCGAGGGATACCCCGGCGCCCGCTACTACGGCGGCTGCGAGTTCCACGACCAGGCCGAGCGCCTCGCCCAGGACCGCGCCCGCAGCCTCTTCGGCTGCCGTTTCGTCAACGTCCAGCCCCACTCGGGCGCCCAGGCCAACGCCGCGGTGTTCCTCGCCCTGCTCAACCCCGGCGATACCTTCGCCTCCCTCGTGCTCGCCGACGGCGGGCACCTCTCGCACGGCCTGAAGGTCAACATGTCCGGCAAGTGGTTCAACCCGGTCCACTACCCGCTGCACTACGACGCCAAGCACCCCGACTTCGAGCGCATCGACTACGACGCCGCCCGCCGCCTGTGCCTCGAGCACAAGCCCAGGCTCATCATGTGCGGCTACTCGGCCTACCCCCGCGTCATCGACTTCGCCCGCTTCCGCGCCATCGCCGACGAGTGCGGCGCCCTCCTCATGGCCGACATCGCCCACATCGCCGGCCTCGTCGCCTCCGGCGTGCACCCCTCGCCCTTCCCGCACGCCCACGTCGTCACCACCACCACCCACAAAACGCTCCGCGGGCCCCGCGGCGGCCTCATCATGACCGACGACGAGGAACTCGCCAAGAAACTCGACCGCGCCCTTTTCCCCGGCATGCAGGGCGGGCCCCTCATGCACGTCATCCTCGCCAAGGCCGTCGCCTTCGGCGAGGCCCTTCAGCCCTCCTTCAAGGCCTACCAGCAGCAGGTGGTCAGAAACGCCCGCGCCCTCGCCGCCGCCCTCACCCAGCGCCGCTACCGCATCACCAGCGGCGGCACCGACAACCACCTCATGCTCGTCGACCTCCGCACCCGCAGCGAAACGCTCACCGGCGCCGACGCCGAGAAGTGGCTCGAGGCCGCCGGCATCATCTGCAACAAGAACGGCATCCCGCAGGACCCGCGCCCGCCCAAGGTCACCAGCGGCATCCGCCTCGGCACCCCCGCCACCACCACCCGCGGCCTGAAAGAGCCCGAGATGGCCCGCATCGCCGAGTGGATCGACCGCGTCCTCGGCAGCCACGGCGACCCCGCCACCACCGCCGCGGTGCGGGGCGAGATCCGCGCCTTCTGCGAGGCCTTCCCGATGCCCGGCGTCGGCGCCGCCGCCCGCTGACACCCGCCCCCGCCCCGGCCCTCAGCCCATCCGGTCGCCCGCCTGCTCCACGATCGCCCGGGCGATCTGGTTCACGCTGTAGCCGTGCGTCAGCCGCACCAGCGGCCGACCCGCATCCCGCGCCTGCTCGGCCGCAAGCTCCGAGTGCATGTGGCTCACCAGCCGGATCGCCACCAGCACCACCTTCACCTCAGAGGCCGAGATGTCGGCGTAGAAGTCCGCCTTCTGGTGCACCAGCACCGTCGGCCACCGCAGCGCCCGCAGGCCGAAGGCCCGCTCGATGCGGTCGGCCGCGTGCGCGTACCGCTGGCCGCAGATCAGCACCGCCTCGCGGCCCTCCAGCCACGCCCGCACGCGGGCCACCTCCGCCGTCGGCGCGCGGCCCGCGGCGTCCTCGTCGCGAGCCTCGGCCTCGGCCCGGGCCTCGGCCAGCAGCGCCTGCGCCCGCTCGCTCGACAGCCCGCTCTCGCTCAGCACGTCCAGCAGGTCCTCGATCGCCTCGCCCAGGGCCTCGGGGTCCAGCCGCGTGTCGTCGGCCGCCGAGTCGAACAGCGCGTGCAGCCGCGGCGCATCCTCCGCGTGGCCGTCGCGCACCCGCCCGGCGTGGTACCGCAGCTTCGAGAGCGATTTCTCGACCCGCTTGCGGCTCTCCCGCGCCTCCAGCGCCCGCCGCCGCAGCGACCCGATCCGCTCGACCAGACCCGCCGCCAGCGACGGGTCGGCCGGGTCGGTCATGCTCAGGTGCCGCCGCACGTACCACTGCTCACGCGCCGCGATGTCGCGCAGCACCCCGAAGAACTCCACCTGGTCGGCGTCGGCCTTCAACCCCGCACGACGCACCGCCTCCATCAGCATCGACTGCGCCTCGGCGCCCAGGTCGATCGCCGCGGTCAGCGTCGGCCGGTCGGGCCGGCCCGGCGACGATCGGAACTCCGACAGCAGCGCCGCCGCCTCCGCCGCCGCCGCGAAGGTCTCGCTCAGCAGCTGCGCCTGCTCCGGCGTCCGCCGCGGGCCCTCCCCAGGGTGCAGCCCCCACGTGAAGGTGTGGATCTCCTCCTTCGCCCTGATCACCAGCGCCTTGAACGTCCGCGACCGCTCGTCGTCGCTCATCCCCCGCTGCGCCACCTGCCACGCCCACGCCTGCGACTGCAGCAGCAGCCGCTCGCCCAACGCCGCCAGCTGATCGCTCTCCGACCGAACCGGCGGCGGGCCCAGAGGACGCGCCGGCTCCTCCGGCAGCGCCACCACGTTCGGGCCCACGATCGAGCCCGCCGGCGCGGTCACCTCCACCGCCGTCGGCGTGCCGCCCAGCGTCAGCACCTTCCGCACCACCGGCTGCGGCGGCGCCGCGGGCACCGCCGCCGCGGCGGGCTTCGCTTCCACCGGGGCCGACGCCTCGGCCGCCGGCGCCGCCACGGGCCCCGCAGGGGCCTCGCCGGGCGCCAGCAGCGACGCCAGTTCGCGAACGTCCTCCGCCGCACCCGTGAGCCGCTCCGCCAGCCGCTCCAGCACCCGCGCAACCCGCGCGCGAACCTCGGCGGGCGTGCGACCGGTCGCGCTGTCGGCGGGCGGTTCCAAGAGAACGCGAATCCTACAGACCCTCGCGTCCCCGCACCCCGCCGCCCCGCCCACCATTTCACACAGCGCAACCCACCACCCGACAAGGGGTTACCCCGGCGCGTCCCCCGTTCCACCCCAACTGCGCACATTCCGGTTGCCCAAGCCCGGAATCGGAGTATGTTCCACCTTGCACAGGTTCTGGGACGCACGGTCCCGTTGGTTCATCCGGTCCAGCGATCGCCGCGGCACACCGCGGGGCGCGATGGTCGCGCCCGCTCGGCGGGCAGCCGTGGCGTCTCCGCGCCGCGCGGCACCGTGCGCCGGCACCTCGAAGCCATCCCCTCCCCGGAGAACGCGAACATGACCACCCTCGCACGCACCGCCGCCGCCGCCGCCCTGCTCCTTTCCGCCGCCGGCTCCGCCTCGGCCCAGATCACCGTCTACGCCTTGGGCACCAGCGGCGGGCTCTACCGCTTCGACGCCTCCAACCCCGCCGCCACCACGTTCGTGGGCGGCATCTCGTCGGGGCTCGGCGCCAACGAGAAGGTCCTCGGCATCGATTTCCGCCCCTCCACCGGCGTGCTCTACGGCCTCACCAACGCCAACCGCATCATCACCATCAACACCTCCACCGCCGCACCCAGCCCCGTTGGGGGCGCTTTCAGCCCCACCCTCAACCCCTCCGGGTCGTGGTCGATCGACTTCAACCCCAACGCCGACCGCCTCCGCGCCATCAACTCCGGCGGCGATAACCGCCGCTTCAACCCCAACGACGGCTCGGCCGTCGCCACCGACACCAACCTCGCCTACAAGGCGGGCGACCCCAACTTCGGCAACGCCCCCTTCTGCATCGGCACCGCCTACACCAACAACTTCGGCGGCGCGCCCTCCACCGTCATGTACAACATCGACGCCCGCAACGGCATCCTCGTCCAGCAGGGCAACCCCAGCCCCAACGACGGCCAGCTCACCACCATCGGCCCCCTCGGCGTCACCTTCGCCAACGCCAACATCGGCTTCGACATCTACACCGGCGCCGGCGGAGTGAACACCGCCTACGCCTCGCTCATACCCGCCACCGGCGGTCAGGCCCGCTTCTACACCCTCAGCCTCGCCAGCGGCGCCGCAACCCTCGTCGGCACCATCGGCACCACCGAGCAGATCATGGACATCGCCGTCATCCCCACCCCGGGCGCCGCGGGCCTCTTCGGACTCCTCGGCCTCGCGGCCGTCCGCCCGCGCCGGCGCTGAGCCCGCGCACACCCGGCCCCGCGGCCCCCGCACAGCACTCCAACTCCGACCGGAGCGGCAACCCCTCGCGGGCGGCCGCTCCGTTCGTTCCGACGATCGCGAAAAGCGCTCACCCCGGCCGCGTCATCCGACCGCCGGCGTCCACCCTCAATTCGCCCCGCGCCACGCACTGTCGGACACCCTCGTACACCGCCGCGCACACCACCGTCGCCAGGTTCAGGCTCCGCTCGCCCTCCAGCATCGGCAGCGCCACCAGCCGGTCGGCGTGCGCCGCCAGCATGGCGTCGGGCAGCCCGGCCGTCTCCTTGCCGAACACCAGGTGGTCACCCGGCCGCAGGTCGGCGTCCCAGATCATCCGCGGCACGCGCGGGGCCAGCATCCACAGGCGCCCGCCCGATCCGCCGCCCAGCCCCATCGCACCCCGGTACGACTCCCAGTTGTCCCACTCCCGAACACCCAGCCGCGGCCAGTAGTCCAGCCCCGCCCGCCGCAGCGCCTTCACCCCCGTGTCGAACCCCAACGGGCGGATCAGGTGCAGCGCGCACCCCGTCGCGATGCACGTGCGCCCGATGTTCCCCGTGTTGTTCGGGATCTCCGGCTCGTGCAGCACGATGTGGAACAGTGGGGACACGTCGGATGCTGCCCTTCAGCCGGCCGGCGCCCCGCGCGCCCGCGGCGTGCTGCGCCGGCCGAACCAACTAGACTACGTTCTCATGCCCGACCAGCGCCCCACAGCCCAGGAGCCCGTCGACGTCCGCGCCGCCAAGCGCGCCCTGCGCGACCGCATGCGCGCCGGCCTCGCCGCCATCGACCCCGCCGAGCGCCAGCGGGCCTCCGCGGTCATCGCCCAGCGCCTGCTGGCCTGGGATGTCATCCAGCGCGCCGGGGCCGTCATGCTGTTCATGGCCACACCGCAGGAGCCCGACCTCGGACCCGTCGCCGCCGCCCTCCTCGCCTCGGGAAAGGCCGCCTGTTTCCCCAGGGTCGACTGGGTCGCCCGATCGATCTGGCCCGTCGCCGTGCCGAGGCCCGATTTCGCCACCACCATCCAGCGCCACGGCGTCCGCGAGCCCACCGAGGGCGTCAACCTTTCCCCCACCCGCCTCGCCGTGGTGCTCACACCCGGCCTGGCCTTCGACGCCCGCGGCGGCCGCCTCGGCCGCGGCGGCGGCTTCTACGACCGTTTCCTGAGCATCGCCGAGGCCGAGGGATGGTCGGGCTGGGCCGTCGGCGTCGGCTTCGAACGCCAGATGGTCGACAGCGTCCCCGCCGAGACCACCGACGCCCGCCTGCGGGCCGTCGTCACCGAAGACCGGCTTACCATCTGCTGAGCCGTTCCGCCCGTTTCCGCCGATAAAGGCCCGACGTTTCGGTCGTCCCTCAGGCTCCTCCCGAGGCCCTTGTCCATGGCGCTCCCCTCCCAGACCCTGCGGTCGAATTCCGGCAGTTCCTACACCCCCGTGCGCTCCTTCGGCGGACGCGGCGGGGGCGGCACGGTCGCCGGCATCCCGTCCCGGATTCTGGTGGTCGCCGGCGCCGCCGCGGTCCTCGTCGCCGGCACCGCCTGGCTCGTGTGGCCCCGCGGCAAGACCCAGGCCGACGCCGTCCAGGCCGCCAAGCCCACGCCCCCCCAGGGCGCCCCCGGAACCCCCTCTCGCACCGCCGCGGCTAACCCGCCGGCGAACATCGTCATCCCCACCTCGGCCCCCATCACCGACCCCCTCGCCGCACG
>JACVCL010000250.1 GCA_016742075.1 Phycisphaerales bacterium | reverse complement strand
CCACTCCACCCACCCCACCCAGAAGGAGCTCGGCCAGCAGCCGACCTCACGAAGCCACGCGCCGGGCCGCGGGAGTGCGGGAGTGCGGGGGGGTGGGGGTGGGGGGGTGGTGGCGCATGGGGCCCGGCCGCGTCCGCGGCGGCGAACAGGACAAAAAAGAACAGGGGCCGCCTTGCGGCAGCCCCTGCTGGGTGGCGATCGAGTCGCGGAACCGCGATTAGCGGCGGCGACGGAGAGCGGCCAGGCCGGCGACGCCGAAGAGGCCGATGGCGCCGGGCGTCGGGATGACGTCGGCGATGATGAAGAGGTCGGTCTGGCTGTAGGTGTTGCCGTCGAGCAGCGACACGAAGCTGCTGGTGACGCCGACGAGGCGGTAGACCTGACCGGCGTTCACGGTGGTGCCGGGGATGTTGTTCGGATCGATGGCGCCGACGCTGACGCCGGGGCCGTTGATCTGGAGGTTGACGATGGTGATGTCGGGGCTGGCCGGGGGGCTGGGCTGGTTGAAGGTGTCAACCTTGAAGCCGATGGCGCCCTGCAGGTTGGTGCCGGCGGTCGTCACGTAGCGGCCGATGAAGAAGCCCCAGTAGGAAGTGGTCCCGATCACCGTGCGAGCGGCGAGCAGCGGGTTGCCGGCGGCGGGGGCCATCACGAAGCGGACGCCCGTGGAGGTGCGGATGGAGTTACCCCCGCCGTCGACGCCGAGGGAAGAGCCCAGCCACTGCCAGCGGGCCACGATGCCGGGGGCGGCAGCGGTGCGGCGGGCGGAGGCGGTGGCGCCGGGGATGCTCGGGCCGGTGCTGTTCACCAAGGTGCCGCCGATGGTGTTCGAGAGGGCCAGGTAGGTGGTGTTGTACTGACCGATGTTACCACCCGGAGCGCCAGCCGCCGGCGGCTGAGGAGCCACAGTGGGGCTCAGCGTGGGATTGCCGGTCATGACGTCCTCGAACGAGTACACCAGACCACCACCGCTCACCGAGAAGTCGCTGCCGAACGCGCCGATCGAGGGATCGGTCGAGTCAGACGCGACAGCGCCGGTGATACGGAACTGGAACGTACCCGGGACCTGAGCCTGGGCAGCACCAGCGAGCGCGATAATCGCGCCGACGAACAGAGCCTTCTTCATGACGTGTTTCTCCGTCTCTACCTCGAACCCTCTCTCTGAACGATCAATCCGCCTCGATCGCCCCTCGAGGATTAACGGTGGAAGCATACAGCGCCCGGGGCCCCGCACAAGCGATTTTTCCGCTTTGACCGTCACAAAATCGCACTTTTGACCCCCCCTTCACACCCCGGAATGCTCGATAATCCGCCCAAATCACCGAGTTCGGGGCCTTGGGCACGCCCGTTTCCCATCCGAAACAGGGGGATCGCCCGTCCGATAACGCTTCGGGCCCCATCCGGTGCTCGCTGGGTTGCGGACATGGGGGCCCAAGCCCAAAGAAAAACGCCCCGGCGTGGGCCGGGGCGTTGGGGGGTTCTTCGCGGCGAGGGCCGCCCTGAAGGAGGTAGGTGGGGGG
>JACVCL010000055.1 GCA_016742075.1 Phycisphaerales bacterium | reverse complement strand
GTGCTGGCCGGGGTGGCGGGGGGGCTTCGCGACACGCCGCGGTGCCCGGCCATCGGCAAGGTGGTCGATCGCGCGGGCCGGTGGTGGCGGCCGTCGCTTGAGATCGCGTGGCCGGGCGACGAGGAGCGGTACACGGTGGTCGGGGTCGATGCGCCGGTGTGCCACGCGGCGGAGAAGCCCCCGCTGGCCGCGGCGTGCCGGGCTGATCTGGTGGACTGCGAGTCGCACGCCTTCGCGGAGTGGTGCGACGGTCGGGCCCTGCCGTGGGCGGTGTGTCGGGCCGTGTCCGACGGCCCGGGCGACTCGCTGCCGCGGGAGGTGGCGTCGTGGGTGGATGATCGCGGCCGGACGCGGGCGGCCAGGGTGGCCGGCTCGCTGGTGGTGCGGCCGTGGCGGATCGGCGTGGTGCGGGCGCTGGGTGTTCGCACCCGGCTGGCCCTGGAGGCGCTGGCCGAGCGCGTCTCGGCGCTGGTGGAGTCGGCGCGATGACCGAGCGGCCGTTCACGCACGAACTGGCGCCGGTGCCCCGTGAGGCCCGGCTGGTGCTGGTCTTCGGGGGGACGTTCGACCCGCCGACCGAGGCGCACCGCGTGCTCGGGTCGGCGGCGCGCGACGCCATAGGGGCCGACGTGGTGATGTACATCCCGGCGGCGCGGTCGCCGCACAAGGCGGCGTCGCCCCGGGCGTCGGGGGAGGATCGCCTGGCGATGCTGCGTGCGATGACGGCGGGCGACCTCCGGGCGGCGGTGTCGCCGATCGAGCTGGCCATGGGCGAGGGGTCGTCGGGCAGCTATACGGTCGACACGCTGCGCAGGCTGTGCGTGCTGCTGCCGGGGAGCGCGAAGATGCGGCTGCTGATCGGCGCCGATCAGGCCGAAGCGTTCCACCGGTGGCGCGAACCGAGGGAGATCATCGACCTCGCCGAGCCGGCGGTGATGCTGCGCGGCGGGGCTGATACCCGCGAGAACCTGCTGGCGCGCATGGCGCCGCACTGGCCGGCCGAGGAGCTGGCGCGGTGGGCCGGTCGCATGATCGAGCTGCCACGGATGGACGCCTCGGCCACGAGGGCCCGGGAGCTGCTGGCCCGCGAGGGGCCGTCCAGCCCGTTGCTGAAGGGGCTGGTGCCGGGGGCGGTGCTGGGGTTCATCCGCGAGCGGGGGCTGTACCGCTAGGGCGTTGGGGCCGGCGGATGCGCGGGCACGCCGGGCCTAAACTCTCGACCCTCCGCCGCACCCGCCCGCCCATGAGCCGCAAGCCCACCAAGCCCGCCGCCGCCGACCCCGCTCCGACGGGCGAAGACGTGCGCACCGTCGCCTTTGTCAGCCTCGGCTGCCCGAAGAATCTGGTGGACTCCGAGAAGATGCTCGGGCTGCTGGCGCAGGACGGCCTGGTGCCGGTATCGCACGACCCGGACTCGGGCGACGACCCGGCCGACGCGGTGGTCATCAACACGTGCGGGTTCCTGGAGGCGTCGAAGCAGGAATCGCTCGATGTCATCCACGAAGCGATCCGGCGGAAGGAAAAGGGGGAGGTCAAGCGCGTGGTGGTGGCGGGCTGCCTGGTTCAGCGTCACCGCGCGAAGATGCTGGAGTGGGCGCCGGGCATCGACGCGATGATCGGGGTGTTCGACCGCGACCACGTGGTGCACGCGGTGCGGGGGCGTTCCGGCGACCGGACCACGCTCGAGGAGGCCTCGGCCGAGGGCCCGCGGTACTGGATCTCGGCCAACGCCCTCGCCGCCGCCAAAGATCGCGGCGTGAAGACCACGGGCCTCACCGTGCACGGCAAGGACGGCCGGGGTCTGGGATATTTCGAGGACGATTCGGCGCGCCTCCGGCTCACGCCGCGGCACTACGCGTACGTGCGGGTGTCGGAGGGGTGCAACCAGAACTGCGCGTTCTGCACGATCCCGTCGATCCGGGGGAAGATGCGGTCCAAGGCCCTGGAGCACATCGAGCGTGAGTGCCGCGAACTTCTGGAGGACGGGGCCTTCGAGCTCTCGCTGATCGGCCAGGACACCACGAGCTACGGGGACGACATCGGCCTGGGCTGGGATCACGACGGGCGCGGCGGCGGGGGGCTGCCGGCCATGCTGCGGACGGTGAGCGGGGCCATCGACCGCTTCGCGGGCGGGCACGGCTGGGCCCGTCTGATGTACGCCTACCCGAGCAACTTCATCGACCCGTTCATCGAGGCCGTGCGCGACACGCCGCACCTGGTGAAGTACATCGACATCCCGCTGCAGCACGCCAGCGACCGGATGCTGGCGGCGATGCGCCGCAACGTGACCGCGGCGCACCAGCGCGAGCTCATCCTCAAGCTCCGCGACATGGTGCCGGGCATGGCGGTGCGGACGACGTTCATCACCGGCTTTCCCGGCGAGACCGAGGAAGACCACGAAGCCCTGCTCGCGTTCGTGGAGGAGATCGGCTTCGACGCCGTGGGCGTCTTCGAGTATTCCCGCGAGCCCGGCACCCGCGCCGGCACCATGGACACCGACCCCGCGCTGCACGTGCCCCATGACATCGCCGCCCGCCGCAAGGGCGAGATCATGGAGCTGCAGCAGTCGATCGCCTTCGAGCAGGCCGGGTTCCTGGCCTCGCAGTTCGACGAGCATGACCCCGCCGGCAGCGGCGTGCAGTTCGACGTTCTGATCGACAAGCCGCTCAAGTCGACCGGACGCGAAACGGCGGGCGCCAGCGAGGTGTACGGCGGGGCGGGGCGGCTGTTCCAGGGGCGGACGTACTTCCAGGCCCCGGACATCGACGCCGTGACGTTCGTGCAGTCGAAGGCCGCGCTGTCGCCGGGCGAACTGGTGCGGTGCGTGGTGGTCGGCAGCGATGGCTACGACCTGGTGGCCCGCCCGCTGGCGGACCTCCAGAAGCGCGTGCCGCTGACGGTGGTGCGCTGAACCGGCCGATCAGTGCGACCGCGGCGTGCCCGGCGCAGCGCCGGGCTGCGGTGTGGCGGGGCTTTGCGGCGAGGCCGTCTGGGGGGCCGGGCTGCCGCCGGCCGGGCCGGGGGTGCGCTGGCCCTCGCGTTTGGCCATCGGCGGGGTGAACCGCTGCTCCGGCCAGAACGCGTAGCCGACGATCTGCCGGTGGATGTAGTCCGGGGCGCGGATGAGCAGGTTGCCCTGGTAGTAGCGGATGGTTCCGCCCTCGCCGCCGGCGGCCTGCCACTGCTCGGGCTCCACGAACTCTTCGATCAGGCGGATGATGCGGTTGGCGTCGCGCTCTTCATCGACCTCGATGGGGCGAGGCTGTTGGCTGTTGGGGAAGATGCCGCGTCCGCTGCCACCGCCGCCGCCCCCACCCCCTCCGCCGCCACCGCCGCCACCGCGGCCGCCGCCCTGGTTCAGCACGCTGTCGAGGTCGAGCTGCGGGACATCCGTGAAGTTGGGGATCTCCCACATCAGGTCGCGGATGTCGTACACCTTCAGGAACGCCTTGCGGTTGAGCTGCGATTTCAGGCCGATCTCCAGCGTGCCGCCCGCGTCGAGCTGCCACGTGGCGGCGGAGGTGGTGCTGCCGGCGCGGGCCAGGATGCGCTCCAGGAACGTGAGGGCCGGCTCGTTCTTGGCCGAGATGGTGATCTTCTGCTCTTTGTTCAGCCCTTCGGCGCCCGAGTCGTCGGCCCAGAGCACGTCGATGTTCGCCTGGGTGATCGTCTTGATGAACTCAACAACCTCCGACAGGTTGTTCTCGGTGAGGTCAACGGTGATCGGGCGCTGCATCCGGCGGAGGGTGTCGCGGCGCGGGTCCTCGCCGGTTCGCGGCGTCGGCGTCGGAGCGGCGGCCGAAGCTGGGGCCGCTCCGGCCGGCGTCTGGGCCGCGGCGGGGCCGGCGGTCCACGCGCCGGCGGCGGTCGCGGCGGCAAGGCCGGCGAACAGGGCGAGTCGGTTGACCATGGCTGGGTCCTTTCGCGACGGGCTCGGAGCGGGCATCCGCTGCCTCCGATCAGCCCCCGAACATTATGCGGGCGAACCGCGGAAAGCCGCGAGGCTCACTGGGGGTTCGACCGGCCCGCGGCCGCCGGGTTCCCGAGATCGGGAGGGCGATTCGGCTATTTTCCGCCCGCCCGGGCCCGCAAGGCGTCGAGCGTGTCGCAGAGCGTCAAGAGCGCCAGGGCGTTGGCGCCGAGGGGCTGCCGCTGGTCCCACAGGGCCAGCCGGACGCCGCCGAGCGCCCGGGATGGGTCGCGGGCCATGTGCCCCTCGGGCTCGCGGATGGTGAGCTGGGCGAGAAACCGCAGCGAGCGGATGAGCGTCGAGAGCTCGCCGGACAGCTCGTCCGGCTCGGTGAGGCGGGCATCGCCCAGCATCGTTGCGAGCAGCGCCGCAGGTCGGAGAGACTGCCACGTCGGCGGGCCGCCGATGCCCAGGCGGATGCCGCCGATCAGGTCGGCATCGGCGCCGGCGTCGTCCTCGCGGACCTGGAACCGGGCGATGTCGGCCCGCACACTCCGCAGCGCCACGCCCGCCGGCACGTCGGGCTTGCCGCGGGCCAGGCGCAGCTCGGCCCAGGCCAGCCAGGGCATCTGATCGACGAACTCGGCCGGGGCGGTGGAGGTCCACAGCTCCCGCGTGCGCTGCTCGGCCGCCCGGGCGAAAGACTCGGGCGAGCCGGCCTGCGCGGCGTGCTCGGCGAGCGCCCAGGCCATGAACGCGCGGGCGAAGGGCGGGTGCTCGCGCCACTGGGCATCGCTGCCGGCGCAGCCCAGCACGCGGGCGCGGGCCTTCTCGACCGTCGCCGAGAGATCCTTCGACCCCGCCGGGCCCGGCGCCAGATCCTGGGCGAGCAGCCAGGCCGCGGCGTCGAGCGGCCTGACCATCGGATCGGTCTCTTGCGGGGTCACGTCGGCCAGGTCTTCGACCACCCGCCTGGCCAGCCACCCGCAGCGCTTGGCGAGGTCGGCGTCGACGCCGGGGGCCGCGGCGAAGCGGGCGAGCGCGATGGCCGCGAGGGCCTGCTCGAACGGCGGGGCGATCAGCGGCTCGAACTCGTTGAGCAAAGGGTTGTAGTCGCCCAGCAGCCCGTGGGGCTCCTTGCCCGGCCAGGCGTGCTTGAGGAGGTGGCGGGCCAGGCCGTTCGACAGCCCCCGGAGGTACGGGCCGCCGATCTCGGCCGTCGAGACCACCCGTCCGCCGCGGGTGAGGAACATGGGCTCGACGCCGGGCGATGGCTGGGCGATGTGGCGGGCGGCGAACCGGTACACCGTCAGCCCGTGCTTGGCGCGGAGGTCTTCGAGATCGAGCGGCGGCAGGCCCAGTTCGCCCGCGGCGACCCGGAGGCCCTGATCGGGCAGCCGGCCCGACGACAGCATGGCCCCGGGAAAGACCCCCGCGATCGTCCCGCCGACCCGGGCCGCCACGCCGTCGAGGCCGGGTGAGAGCGCCGCGCCGGCCGCGGCGAAGGTCTCGCCGACGAGCGGCTCGAGCGTGCCGGCGAGCTGCACGTCGATGGTCAATCGCGCGGCGGTCTCGAGCGTGCGCTGGGCGCGCAGGGCGTCTCGCTCCACCGGAAGGTTCGGGGCGGCCTCGAGGAAGGCGCCGCGGGCCGCTCTCCACAGCGCGGCGCCGTCGTCAGAGAAGTCGGCAGCGCGCCCGACCACCCGGCCGGCGAGGCGGAGCGTCACGCACGCCGGCCGGCGCGTGGGCGACGGCTGCGGATCGCTCGGAACGCTCCAGGCGCGAATCCACGATTCCACGGCCTGATACGCGGCGAGAGTCTCCGCGGCGGTGGGCCCGCCCGCATCGGCCGGCGCCGCCCCCGGCGGGGCGACGGCGGTGGGCGGGGGCGTCGGCGGCTCAGCCGCGACCGCGTTCCGGCACAGGCCGAGAACCACGCCGAGCAGCATCGCCAGCGCGAGCGGTGTTGCGCCGCGGCCACGCGGATTGTCGCGGCCGGCGAACACGGTTCTCGGGCCCAGCAGGGGGGTGCGGGCCGGGGCGGGCCCCGGGGCCGGCGCAGGGCTGTTTCCCGGACTCACCGCCCGCATCGGCCCGCGGGGCGCGCGGCACGGGGGTTGAACCCATGACTGGTGCATCGACTTCCGCAGATCGGCAGCGAGGTGGTCCATGGCTCTGGTCCGTGCGGCGAACATGGTGCTGGATCTGACCGACTACCGCAAACGGCTGGTGTTGCTGACCCTGCTCACGTTTCTGGCCATGTGCTGAGCCGGTGCACGAAAAAGGCCCGGCCGCCTGAGCGACCGGGCCCGTGGTGTCGATCTGAAGCCAAGACCAGCCCGATGGGCTGGTGGGTGAGGGGTAGGGCGGGTCAGGACCCGGGCATGCGGATCTTGTCGGACCCCATGGCGCCGTGGTCGTCCATGCCGCCGCGGGTCGGGGTCGGGCCGCGGTCGCGCTCGCGCTCGGCGGAGGCGCCCGACGAATCGCCCCACTGGGCCCGCTTGAGCGAGAGGCCGATCTTGCGGTCGGAGGTGTCGACGCGGAGGATCTTGACGTCGACCTCCTGGTTGGCCTTCACCACGTCGTGCGGGTTCTCGACCTTGTGGTCGGCCAGCTCGGAGATGTGGAGCAGTCCCTCGAGGCCGTCCTCGAGCTCGACGAACACGCCGAAGTTGGTGATCTTGGTGACCTTGCCGCGGACGACCATGCCCGGCTTGTAGGCGTCGGGGATGGCGTGGAGCCACGGGTCTTCGGTGAGCTGCTTGACGCCCAGGGCCACGCGCTGCTTCTCGCGGTCGACCTCGAGCACCACGCACTTGACCGACTGGCCCTTCTGGAGCACCTCGTTGGGGTGCGCCACCTTCTTGGTCCACGAGATGTCCGACACGTGCAGCAGGCCGTCGATGCCCGGCTCGATCTCCACGAACGCGCCATAGTTGGCCAGGTTCCGCACCTTGCCCTCGATGACGGTGCCGGGCGGGTACTTCTCGGCGACGAGCTCCCAGGGGTTGACCTCGGTCTGCTTCATGCCGAGGCTGATCTCCTGCTTGTTCTTGTCGATCTCGAGGACGACGACGTCGACCTCCTGGCCGACCTGCACCAGCTCGGAGGGGTGGTTGATGCGGCGGGTCCACGACATCTCGGAGATGTGGACCAGGCCCTCGATGCCGTCCTCCAGCCGCACGAATGCGCCGTACGACATGAGGTTGACCACCGTGCCGCGCACGCGCGAGCCGACGGGGTACTTCTTCTCGATCTCCTCCCAGGGGGAGGCTTCCTTCTGCTTGATGCCGAGCGCGATCTTCTCCTTCTCGCGGTCGATGTTGAGGATCTTGACCTCAACCTTCTGGTCGATCCGCAGCATCTCGCTCGGGTGGTTGATGCGGCCCCACGACATGTCGGTGATGTGGAGCAGGCCGTCGATGCCGCCGAGGTCGACGAACGCGCCGAAGTCGGCGATGTTCTTCACCGTGCCGGTGACGATGTCGCCCTCCTTGATCGTGTCCATCAGGCGCTTCTTGGCCAGGTCGCGCTCGTGCTCGATGAGCTTGCGGCGCGAGATGACGATGTTCCGGCGCTCCAGGTCGATCTTGATGATCTCGGCACGGATCTCCTTGCCGATGAACTCCCCGATGTCGCCGGGGCGGCGGATGTCGACCTGCGACGCCGGCAGGAACACCGGCACGCCGATGTCGACCAGCAGGCCGCCCTTGATCTTCCGCATCGCCTTGCCCTGGACGACGTCGCCCTCCTTGGTCGTGTTGATCAGGCGCTGCCAGTTGATGACGCGGTCGGCCTTGCGCTTGGAGAGCTGGATCAGCCCCCCCTCGCCCTCGAGGCTCTCGAGCATCACCTGGATCTCGACGCCCGGACGGATCGCCGACAGGTCGTCGAACTCGTCCTTGGGGATCAGGCCCTCGCTCTTGAGGCCGACGTCCACCACCACGTCGTCGCCGGCGTAGCCGATCACCTTGCCCGTGAGGATCGAGTCCTCGGCCAGGTCGGCGGCGACGGACGAGAGCAGCGGCTCCATTTCAGCGCCGGACTTGCCGCCCAGCGCAGGGCGCAGCATGGCCTCAACCTCGGCGTCGAAATTGCCCAGGGACGCGATCAGGGTCTCATCGATCATGTGCAGACATGCCCTGCGTCTCGCCGGCGGCGGCCACCGCGTCTGCACGCAGACGCAAGGCCATCATCCGGCGTCGGCCCGACGCTCGCCCCGGCGGTCGGGCGCCCTCTCGGGGCGGCCACAGCCGGGGCCCGCCGCGGACGGGCGGCGGGTGAAACCAGTCGAGTTCCGCTCGGGTGAACGAGGCCCAACGCGGCGCTCCGGGGCCGAACCCACCTGGGCCGGAGCAAGGAGAGGACTATAGCCCCGGCACCCCGCCCGAGCCAGCCGCCATCGGCTCCAGCGCTCGGACGCTGTTCGGCGTGTTCCCCGCCACGGCCGAGGCGTAGGCCGCCCCGACCGCCGCCAGGAACGCCCCCCGCGACCGGCCGGCCAGCACATGCGCCCGGGCCGCCGCGGCACGGGCCGGGGCCTCGGCCCGGCGCTCGCACACCGCCAGGCACAGCCGGTTGAGGGTCAGGCGGTCGGCCGGCGGGACGAACAGGGCCATGTCCTCGTCCGGCAGCACGTCCCGGACCCTCGGGACGTCCTCCGCGATCACCGGTACCCCCGCGGCCGCCGCCCACGCCACGGCCTCGACGCCGGTCTGCACGTGCGTCGGGTCGCCGCCGCCCGGCTGCTCGCCCCGGGCCAGGATGGTGAAGGGGTCCTCGGTCCACAGGCCGACGTCGCAGCCCGGGAGAATCTCCGGCAGCGGCCGGTCGTCGACGATCACCGGCCAGGGGTTCTCGTGGCGTTCCACCAGGCGCATGGCCCGCTCCAGATCGCGCGCCGTCGAGGGCACCACCGCCGCCGCGGGCCGGCCGACCACCGTCATCACCCCGGCCTGATACGCCACCCGGAACGCGTCGACCTGATGGGACGGGTCGGCCAGGGGCACGAACAGCACCACGTCCGGGGGCAGCTCCCACTCGCCGCGCAGGGCGGCCCGGCGGCCCGGGTCGTCCGGCGGGCTTCCGACGGGCAGCGCCACGAACCGCACCTCCCGCGCGTCCGGAAGCTCGGACGTCCAGTGCGACCTGAGCTGCTCACCGGTGGCGAGGATCGTCGGGTTGAACCGGGCCGGGAAGTCGGCCTCGGGGGGGCGGGCCCGGCCGAGGGTCGCCACCGTCGGCACGCCCGCGAGGCACCACGAAGCGAGTTCGAGCGTGAGGGGCGACCACGCGTGCACCAGCGCCGGGCGCGGCCGGTGGTCGAGCAGCGCGGGGAGATTCGCCAGATCGGCGCGGTTGAGGCGGGCCGGCAGTCGGTCAAAGACCGTCAACCCCGCGGCCTCGGCCTCCCGGGCGGCGTCCGACCCGCCGATGACCACCACCGCCGGCGCCAGGCCGCCCGGTCGCCCGGCCACGGCCGCCGCCAGCGCGCGCAGCGCCGGCCAGCCGGCGGCGGAGGGATCGATCAGGTGGAGCACGTGCATCGGCGGCGTCGGCGGTCAGTTCTGGTTCTGTCGTGCGTTGAGATTCGGACGCTCGTAGGTGTAGAACATTCGGGCGATCTGCAGCCCGAAGCGTCGGGCCAGCTTCTCTTCCATCGCCGACCGGTCGGATGCCGAGAACGACGTGCCGCCCTGCTGCAGGTCGGCGATCTCGACGTTCAGGCGATAGGCGTTCTCGGCGGGCCAGATGCGCTCGTTCTTCCGGGCGTCGATGATCCGGACGTTGGCCGTGGCCGTGGGCCTCATCGCGCCCTCCTGGGCGAGCGCCCAGGTGTCCATCGACACGTGGACCACCACGTCGGCACCGACGCGCCGGCCCACGTCGGCGATCGACAGGCGGTTCTCCGACGTCTCGTTCGACGCCGCCCGGCGGGCCGAGACCGACGACAGCATCTTGCCCTCCGCCACCACCTTCTGGGCGAGCATCTCCTCCTCGGCGGCGCGGCCGATCAGGTCGCGCAGGCTGCGGCGGGGGATGCGGTTGTTCACGTCATCAACGAACACCACCGTCGTCCGGTCCTTCTGCAGTTCGAAGACCCGCTCGATCTTGGGCGGGCCCTCGACCAGGTACGCGGCGCCGGCGACGACATTGCAGCCGGCGAGCGCCCCGAGCGACGCGCCGAGCAGGATTGCGGCGATGAGCGGGCGGTGGGGCATGGGCGGTGGTGGGGTCAGTACTTGATCTTGTTCGGTTCGTCGTGCGTGTAGAAGAGCCACGTGATGCGGTCGAGCAGGCGTTTCTCGAGGTTGGCGCCCACCACCTCGCGGCGCATGTCGCGCTCGGTGACGCCCGTGTTGTCGGGGTACTTCACCCGCAGCTCGCGCGAGAAGGCGAACTCGTCGTCGCTCGTGCCGTCGTTCTCCAGCACGTGCACACGCGCCGCCGCCCGGCCGTCCCACATGTACGCGTTGCCCGGCTCCTGCAGCCGGTATTCGTAGAGCTCGATGAACACCAGCCGGTCGACCACGAAGTGCTCGGCGATCTTCCCGGGCGACCAGCTCACCCAACGCGGCGTCGAGAACTGGAACTCCAGCACCACCGGCCCCGGCACGAAGCCCGACGCCCCCACCAGCGGCTCACCCTGCAGGCGGTTGGTGATCGCGTTGGTCAGCCGGTTCACGACCCGCGGGTCGTTGGCCTGGATCGCCCGGTCGGCCGAGATCACCACCGCGAACGACCGGCCCTTCAGCCCCGTGTACATCGCCGGGACGGTCCGCGAGCCCTCCTCCTCGATCGCCCTCCCAATGACCGCCGCGCCCGCCGCCACGGCGCAGCCCGACAGCCCCCCGGCCAGGGCGCCGGCGACACCCACTACAGCGGCGATCAGCAGGCCACGCGAAAGAGTCAACAAGACCTCCGGGCAAACAGGCTCACCCCCACCGGCGGGGTTCGACGCGCGGCCGGCCGAACGGTTCGGCCCTCGGCACGCCCCGGCGGGATTCAGACCACCGGCCAAGTGAGGATCTTATAGACCCACGCCGCCAGCAGCAGGCCGATCCAGACGAACGCCGCCCGCAGGGTGACCATCGGCATCAGCAGGCGGCCGATCCGCGAGCCGGTGGCCGCCGCGTGCAGCGCCAGCCAGAACCCGGCCGCCGAGACCACGCACAGCAGCGTCCCAAAGGGCTGGGCATGCAGCGACTCCAGGAACCGGCCCCGCACCGCCAGGCTGAAGGCCGTGGTCATGCCGCAGGTGGCGCAGGGCCGCCCGAACTGGGCGGGCCAGCCGCACGGGGGAATCCCCAGGCCCGTGTGGGTGCCGAACCCGCGCGGATCTGGCGAAAGCGACGCCGCGACGAGCAGGACGCTCAGGCACGCCACCGCGACGACTGCCGCGATGAAGCGGTTGGGCCATGGCTCACGCTTCGGGCCGCCGGATTTGGCGAGTGCGACCATCGCTGCGGCGCTACGCCTTGAAGGGGCCTGAACGTTGAAGGACAGGTGCGGCTGGGCGGCTCGGCGGCTGGGCGCGTGGGGGGGTGGGGGAGGTGGGAGGAGGGGGGGTCAGTCGAAGCGGAACACGCCCTTGCGATACCCGTACGCGTAGGCGATCACCGTCGTGGCCATGAAGAACAGCACCCGGCCCAGAAACACGCCGCCCTCCGGCGACTGCGGGTTGATGTTCGAGAAGGTCACCGCCCAGGGGTACAGGAAGATCACCTCGACGTCGAAGACCAGGAACGTCATCGCGATGATGTAGAAGCGCACGTTGAACCGCTTGCGGGCCGTGCCCACCGGCAGCATGCCCGACTCGTACGTGTCGGCCTTGGTCGCGCCGTCGCGGTTGGGGCCGATCAGCAGAGACAGCACGACGTTGGCCACGGCGAAGGTGATCGCCATCAGCACCAGCACGCCGACGGGCAGGTAGTTCGCGAGTTCGGAAGCAGCCAGGACGGGCAGCGGCATGGGGCGGAGTATAACCGGAACCGGCCGTCAGACCCCCAGGCCCAGCGGCACCGGCTGCGGCCGCACCGCGTGCGTGGGCTGCAGCGCCAGGTTCAGCGGGATCCGCTTGCCGTCGGGGCCCTTGGGCGGGATGCCGTCCTGGTCCACGATCCGCTGGATCGCCATCACGCCCTCGATGAGCTGCTCGGGCCGCGGCGGGCAGCCGGGCACATAGACGTCGACGGGGATGAACTGGTCGCACCCCTGCACCACCGCATACGTGTCGAACACCCCGCCGGTCGACGCGCACGCGCCCATCGAAATCACCCACTTGGGCTCGCACATCTGCTGGTAGATCCGCTGCAGCACCGGCATGGTCTTGATGCTGATCCGGCCCGCGACGATGAGCAGGTCCGACTGGCGCGGGCTGAACCGCATCACCTCGGCCCCGAAGCGGGCGAGGTCGTACCGGCTCGACGCGGTGGCCATCAGTTCGATCCCGCAGCACGCGGTGGCGAAGGGCATCGGCCACAGCGACGACCGCCGCGCCCAGTTGATCACCCGCTTGAGCTGGGTGGTCAGAAAGCCCTCGGCGGTGATGGCGGATTCAATGCCCATGGTGTCCGTGCTCCGGGAGGTCGCGCCCTGCCGTTCCTTCGACGGGCGCAGCGATTCGGATGATACCGCGGGCAGCCCGCCCCCGGGCGGTTATCGGCGGTTGATGGGGTCCGAAGGGCCCGGGGCGTCCGGCGGAAATAGAGGCTTGCCGTCGGTGTTCGGCGTGTAGGTACGGGTGCTGCCGCCGAGCGACTCGTCGCGGATCACATGCCGGTAGCAGGCGGACAGCACACTCGCCGCCGCCGCCGCCGCCGCGATCATGCCCCAGATGCGCCCGAAGCGGGCCCGGTGGCGCGGTCGCCTCACGGGTGGCACCCGCAGCCGCCCGGGCGGCACGGGCCCGCCTTGGCGTTCAGCGACACCGAGCGGGCCCCCGCCGATCCCCCGATCATCGGGGCCACCGGCACCCGGCGAACGGGCTCGCCCGTTTCGGGGTGCGTGTCGAGCGGCCGCTCCGTGATCCGCTGCTCAACCTCAAAGGTCTCGCCGACCTGGCCGTTGCTCTTGATCACCTGATAGACGTACGTGGGCACGCCACAAACTCCTGCCGAATGGGTGCTGGCCAACCTCAGGAGTCTAGGTTCTCCGTCCGCTCCGGGGGCGGCTCGGCGCCCTCGGGCGCGCGGATCATCACCGGGAACTCGCCGGTGTAGTCGGGGCTGCGCGGGGCCTCCAGCCGCACCCGCAGGGCCCACCGCACCTGCCGGTCGTCTTCCGAGTCGGGGTCGGTCGAGGCGGGCTGGTCGGCCGGTGCCTCCAGCTCGGCGTCGAGCCGCACGACATCGCCCCGCCCCGCCTCGGCGATCGGGGCCGGTTCCAGCCAGCGCTCGCACAGCGAAGTGGTCACGGTCCGCGACTTGCCGCCCTTCCGCTCGTTGACCGCATCCGTCGCCAGGAGCCCGACCACAAGCCCCGCCGATCGGATCGTTCCCCCGATCGGCAGCTCGACCCGCACCGTGAACGGCCGGCCCACCACCAGCGGCGTCGGCCACACGCTGACGATCGGCTCCGCGACGCGGCTCGTCAGCATCTTCGACCGCGTCAGCATCACGCCCGGCACCAGCACGAAGAACCCCCATACCACCGTGGCCACCATCCCCAGCACGCTGTACGGAGCCTCCGCCACCGCGAAGTAATGCAGCGGCGCCGCCGAGCCCGCCAGCGCCGCGACGAACGCCGCCAACCAGCCCCGCACCCGGAAGTTCAGCGGCGACGACGAGACCAGTCGCACCGGCGTATCCCCGGCCTCGGCCGGCTGCCCCTTGGCGTCGGGCCGGCCGATCCATGACGCGGCCCCACCGGCCACGAGCATCAGCACCGCCCCCCCGATCATCACCAGCAGATACGGCGGGAACTGATATTCGCGGATCAGGAACGACCGGCCGGGGTCCGCCGGGTCCACGTAGCACTCCGTGGCCGACCCCACCGAGTACTGCGCCACGCACGCCTCGGCCTGCCGGCGCGTCCACGCCGTCGCCGAGCCCGGCAGAACCTCGCTGCCCACGCGGGGGCCCGCCGGAGAGTCGTAGCGGTACGAGATCCGAGGCCGGTACTTGGTCCCGCCCTTCGAGGTGCGGCTCGTGGCCACCCTCGACTCGATGATCTCGCAGGGCGCCGGCACGTAGGTCGTCATGCGCCGGTGCTGCGCCGCCGCCATCCACGTGCCCGCCACCACGAGGCTGATCGGCGTCGCCACAACGACGAGGATCACCACCGACGCGAACGCGGCACCGAGGGCTTTCGGCATGCACCCCAAGCGTACACCGGCCGGCGGATAACGAACGCCGCCGGCCACGGGGCCGGCGGCGTTGACGGCATCAGAGTGAACCAACCGAATCGGCGAGCGGCGGGCCCGGTGTTTCCGCTGGGCCGGGCGCCCTGTTGCGCCGAACGAGCGGCGGTTTGGGGGCGGGTGGGGGGACGGGTAGGGGG
>JACVCL010000054.1 GCA_016742075.1 Phycisphaerales bacterium | reverse complement strand
GGCGACCGCTACCGGACCGGCGCCTTTCGCCTGCAGCCAGTGCTGCACCTTCAGCACCGCCTCGTCGCCATGGGTCAGCTTCGGCGCGAAGCTCGCATAATTCTTCTGTTCGCGCCCCGACGGGTCGCCTGGCCGGAGGCCCCGGTGCCCCCCCTCCCCCGCCGGCCCCGCTCCCGCAACCGGGGCCGCCGCCCCCGGCCCCACCACTCCTTGGGACGGCGTCGACCTCGCCGCGGCACCGTACCTCACCGGCGACGTCCCCGGCGTCGGCGGCCGCCTCCGCGACCGGCCCGAGGACTTCCTGGTCGAAGAAATCCCGCTCTACGAGCCCGCGGGCGAGGGCGAGCACCTCTACCTGTTCGTCGAGAAGAAGGGCGTCAGTACTTCCGAGCTCGTCGCCATCGTGGCCCGGCACTTCGGCGTGCCCCAGCACGCCGTCGGCTACGCGGGGATGAAGGACAAGAAGGCGATCACCCGCCAGGTGCTCAGCGTGCACATCCCCGGCCGCAAGCCCGAGGATTTCACGATGCTGCGCGACGAGCGGATCAGCGTCCTCTGGACCGATCTGCACCGCAACAAGCTCCGCCTGGGCCACCTCAAGGGCAACCGCTTCTCCGTCCGCGTCCGCGGCGTCGCCGCAACCGATGTGCTCCGCGCGCACCGCATCGTCAGGGCCCTGCACGCCCGCGGCGTGCCCAACTATTTCGGCGACCAGCGCTTCGGCATCCGCCGCAACAACCACGAGCTCGGCCGCTTGCAGATCACCGGCGAGTGGAAGGCCATGGTCGAGCTGCTGCTGGGCCACGACGCCCACCGCCCCACCCCGCCGGGCGAGAAGCACGCCCGAGACCTCTTCGCCCAGGGCAAACTCCGGGAGGCGCTCGACGCCTTCACCCCCGCCCACCGCGCCGAGCGCCAGGCCCTGCGGGCGCTGATCCGCAACCAGACCTGGCGCCGCATCGCCCAGGCCGTGCACCCGCTCGAGCGCAAGTTCTGGGCCTCGGCCTTCCAGTCCTCGATCTTCAACCGCGTCCTGGCCGCCCGGCTCGCCGACGGCACGTGGGACCGTCTTCTGCCCGGCGATCTGGCGTCGGTCCACCCCAGCGGCAACGTGTTCCGCGTCACCGAGGCCGAGCTGGCCAAGGCCGACACCGGCCCGCGCCTCGCCTCGGGCGAGCTCTCTCCGACCGGTCCCATCTGGGGGCCCCGCATGAGCCGGACCGGATCGCCCATCGACGGCCTCGAGCTCGCCGAACTCGCCCGCTCGGGCGTGCCGCACGAACGTCTGGAGTCGCTCGGCCGCGGGCTGGGCTTCGAGATGCCCGGCAGCCGCCGCCCGCTCCGCGTTCCGCTCATCGACCCCGAGGTTGAGGGCGGTGTCGACGAGCACGGCCCCTACATCCGCTGCGCTTTCGAACTCCCCGCCGGCGCCTACGCCACGATGGTCATGCGCGAGGTGATGAAGTCGGCCGGCGCCGAGGACCCCCCCGAAGCCCCGGAGAGCCCGGACCCCGCGGAGTCACACGACACGCCCGGCAGCGCCGCACCGCCCGAGCCCGCCGCCTGACCGCCCCTCAGGGCACCACCAGCGTGCGGTTCAGCCGCCCGGTGCCGTTCTGCTCGCGAAGGCCCACCCTGATCGGCTTGCCCCGCAGCCGCTCGGCGGCGTTCTCGAACCGGAATCTGCGGATCGCCGACTGCCCCGGCTTGAGGTCCGACACCGGCGCCTGCTGCCCGGCGTACCCCGGCGCCTGGGCCAGGGCCTCCATGCTCAGCGGCGCCGTGCCGAGGTTGGTGATGAGCACGGTCACCATCGCGTCGCGCAGCTCGCCCCGATCGTCGGGCACGAACCGCAGCGAGGGCTGCATCTGCACCGTGTCGAGGCCGATCTCCACCGGCACGCTCATCCGCAGCAGCGGGTACTGCCGGTCGGCCGAGAGCTCCATCTCCACCGTCATCGAGCGGTGCCCGGCGTCCTCCGCCACACCGAAGACGATCGACACCGGAATCCGCGCCGTTTCGCCGGGGGACAGCGAGAAACTCGCCACGCGCGGGCTGATCGCCCACTCCGCCGGCTCGGCCACGCGCAGCCGACCCGACACGGCGATCGGCCAGGGGTTCTCCAGCACGATGTCGGCGTTGTGCCGCTCGCTGCGGGCCGGCAGGAACGCCGGGTCCAGCCGCACCCGCCCACGGAAGCGCGCCAGGCTCGCGTCGACGCCGTGGATGAACACCGGGGTCGGCGCGAGCGCGATCTCATACCCCGCGCCCCCCGACGCCGACGCCGGCGCCGGCCGCCGGTTCCCGAACGCGTCGACCACCGTCACGGCGCCCGAGCCCAGGTACCCCCGCACCACCGCCCGCTCCGGATCGGCGTAGTTGTTCCAGGCGATGAGCAGCCCCCCTTCCGGCCCCTCGGCCAGAATCGCCCTG
Source organism: Phycisphaerales bacterium (assembly GCA_016742075.1). Lineage (GTDB taxonomy): Bacteria > Planctomycetota > Phycisphaerae > Phycisphaerales > UBA1924 > JACVCL01. The sequence continues at coordinate 12,032 of JACVCL010000054.1, read as the reverse complement.
GCCCCGTCGGGCATCGGCATCTCGCCGAGGTATTTCGCCGCCGCGAGCTCCTGGATCAGGTTCCGCCACACCGCAAACTCGGGCGAGGGCATCGCCGAGGGGCCGTGCGAGCCCCCGGGGGTCCACGACCACGGCTGCGGCGCCGCGATCCGTGGCACGCCCGCCGCCCATGCCAGCACCGCGCGGCGTGTGAGCTCGGCGACCGTCGCATCGAGCCCGAACACCGCGGCGGGCGGCGGCTCGACCACCAGGGTCACGTCGGCCCCGGCCGGCCACTGCTGCGCGTACAAGGGGATCGACTCGGCCGGCGCCCCGTGCGGCAGCACCACCGTGAGCGCCATCGCCGACGCGCCGCCCCCGGCCGCCCATGCCGGCACGCGCTGCTCCACGCTCCAAGGCACCGCCGCGATCGGCCGCGGCACCAGCCTGTAAAGCCCCGCCCTGAACGCCTCAAGCTCCGACGCCAGCCTCGGCCGCCAGAACGCCGTCGACGAGCCCGTCGCCCCCACCTGCCACCGACGCACCCGTTCGCCGAACCGCGTGAGCAGCGGCTCGAGCGCCGGCAGCCACTTGGCAGGCTCCCCGCCGACCAGGTCGAAGGGCTCGGCGCCGTCGACGCGCGACTCGCGGGCCAGTTCCGGCGGAACCGCCGAGAGCACGAACGTCAGGTCTGTCCCGCGCTCCAGGAGCGTCTCCACCGCCGTGAACAGCGGCGGCACACGCGGGCGCGACGTCCCCTCGACCAGCTCGGCCGCGGGCTTCACCGCCGCCGAACCCTGCGCGCTCCAGACCACCATCGACAGCGACCCCGACAGCGACCTCGCGGCGATGTCCGGCAGGTCGGCGAATCGCTCTTCGGGCGTGGGGCCCAGCACCAGGCCGAACCGGCCCGAGAGCGACCGGTCGAACGGGCGCAGGGGGGGCATCCACACGAAGTCGGTCTTGGTGGCGGCCACCCCGGCGCCCGTCGACTTGGACGTCAGCCGCAACGCCGCCCGGTACCACCCATACGCCGGAAGCCGCGGCGTGAAGCCCGCGGGCCGGCCGTTGGCCGCCACCTCGACCTGTGCCGAGTCAACCTCGCGACCGTCGATCGCGTACACCCGCAGATCCGCGGCCAGCGTCTCGCCGGTCAGGTCTCGCACCCGCAGCTCAACTCGAGGCAGCTCGGGCCCCGTCGCCATGTTGCCCGGGTCGGTGGTCGACAGCATCACCCGGGGCACCTGGAACACCCGCAGATCGTCGAACCATGCCGCGCCGGTGAAGTCCTGGAGGGTGCTTTCCTGCGCCAGCTTCTCGCGCCCGAGCAGCTGATCGGGCTGCAGCAGGTCGAGCTCAATCTGCATGAACGCCGCGTCGGGGTGGCCCGGCAGGCCGAACTGCACCAGCTGCCACGTGCCGTCGTTGATCAGCGGCTCGGACTGCCGATCACTCCCGGGGATCACCGCCCGGTCGCCCGTGCCGTCGAGCAGCCGGGCCCGGACCACCGCCCGCGCGTGCGTCAGGCCCGTTGTGCGCGCGTTGAACGCGATGAGATAGTCGCCGTCGGGCATCGCCGGCAGCACGCCCCGGGCGAGCATGAGCGAGGTCGAACCGCCCCGCGTCGGCAACTTCACCGACCACCGCCCCTCCGCCGCCGATTCGTCGCTCAGCACCGCCTGGTTCCACGCCGGGAAGCCCGGGCGCCGCCGATCGACACCGTTGTCCTGGGCGCGGAACCAGTCCTGGGGCACGGGCTCCAGGTGCCGGTCGCGTTCGTCAAAGGTCCAACGCTTGACCAGCCGGCGCGTGCCCTCGGGGCGGCTGCCCTGGGCCGCCGAGTCGCCCGCCCAGCCGGCGAGGGTCAGCGCCGCGGCCGCCGCCAAGAGGGCGCGCCGCCACCGGCCGCCCCGCCGCCCCGAACGCGCAACCATCGCCCGCTTGGGATCGTCCACGGTTCTGTTATCGGCCGATTCCGCCCCCGACCCCAGCCCCTCCGGTCACTCGACCCGGTCGGAACGTGTGCGGGGGCGGATCAGGGCCAGCGCGGCGGTGTGGCCGTGCAGGAACGACCGGTCCCCGATCGGCCCGATCTCCCCCGCGGCGAAAAACCCCGCCAGCGGCAGCGGCGGCACGCCGGGGGCGGTGAAGGCCCCGGACACCATCCGGGCGTCGTGGTCGGGCTCGTCGAACAGCCGCGATCCCCGCCCGTTGCACGTGAACAGAAGCCCCCCAACCGGCCGGGACTGCAGCTGCTGGGCCGAGAGCAGCAGCGAGAGATCCTCGCTGGCGGTCCGGGCATCGCGGAGGTGGAACTGAACCGTCTGCCCGGCGGCCACGTGGTCGCCCACCGATACCACCCCCGTCTCCTCGTCGATCCCGGCGATTCCCCGGATCAGAAAGTCGCCGCGGCCAAACCGGGGCTTGTACTCGTTGATGACGCGCCCGATGTACACGCCCTTCGTGTTCACCAGGTCCTTGTCTTCGGGGCTCAGGGCCGCCAGTGTCTCGCGCAGCACCGACAGCGCCCGGCGGCCGCCGAGCGTCTTGATGAGGTTCCGCGACGCACCCGTGATGAGCATCGGCCGGCCGATCGGCCGGCACCCCTGGCTGACCAGCGTGTCGACCGCAACATCTCCCGACACCACCAGCCCCACGCCGCCCGATCGCATCGCCGCATCGTCGCACACCAGCACGTTCCGCCCCGGCGAGGACGAGGCCGACGCCAGACCCCCGATCACCGGCAGACGCCGCAGGCCGGTCACCACCCTCGGCAGCGCCGAGAACGCCGCCACCGCCGGCGACGCCGGGACCGTGAACGGATCGGCCAGGAAAAACACGCCCCGCGCGTCGGGCCCGATGCCCACGGCCTCGGCCAGCTGCGCCAGCGCCGCCGGATCGTCGGGCATCGCGTGCGGGATCTGCTTGTAGGCGAACGTCCGCAGCGTGGTCCCCGGCAGCGACGCCGCGAACACCGCCACCGCCGCCCGCTGCTCGACCTCGCGCTCCCCGGCCAGCACGCCCTCGGCCGTCAGCCCCAGCAGCGCCGCCGGGCCCAGCGAACGACGCACGAACCCCGCCAGCTCCTCGGTCTGCTCCGCGTGGCGCCCGGACACGAACACCAACACCAAGTCCGGCGCTGCGGCCTCGAAAGCCGGCTTCACGGCCTCGCAGACCTGCTCGGCCGCCATCAGCGGCTCCACGTGCTCGGAGAGCGCGGAAGCCGCGGCGAACGCGGTCGCGGACGAGGTGTGGTGCATCACACGATCTTAGGGCCCCCCCTTGAAGAAAGGGGCCCGTTCCCTTGAACCAACCCTGTCGCGGCGGGCCCCGATCGGCTACCCTCCCGACACGCCAGATCACGGCTTTTCCGGCCTTTCGGCATCTCCCGCGGGATCCTCGCATGAGCGCAACCATCTCGAGCGCCGAACTGCATGTCCGCGCCGTCCAGCCGGCCGATCCCCCGGCCTCGCTGCCGCGCCGGGCCCGCCGCTCCCTCGACCGGGCGCTGGACGCCCTCTTCGCCAAGGCTCACCCCGACGGCCACTGGTGCGCCGAACTCGAGGGCGACAGCATCCTCAACAGCGAGTATCTGCTCATGAAGTGGATGCTCGCCCAGGAGCGCGAGCCCGACGCCTCCCCAGCCGACGCCGAGCGATTCCGGAAGATCGGCGTCTACCTCCGCATGCTCCAGCGGGACGACGGAACCTGGGGCCAGTACCCCGGCTCTCCGCCCGACATCTCGGCCTGCGTGAAGGCCTACTTCGCCCTCAAGCTGCTGGGCGACGACACCGAGGCCGCCCACATGCGGTCGGCCCGGCGGGCCATTCTCGACCTCGGCGGCGCCGAGGCCATCAACACCTTCTCGATGTTCTACCTCGCCGGCCTCGGCCAGGTGACCTGGGACGCCTGCCCCTCGATCCCCCCCGAGATCGTGCTGCTGCCCCGGTGGTTCCCCTTCCACCTCGATAAGGTCGCCGCGTGGACGCGGACGATGATCCTGCCCCTGGCCTTGTGCACCGCCCTGCGCCCGGTGCGGGCCCTGCCCGAGCACCTGGGCATCGCCGAGCTGTTCCGCGACCAGTCGGCCCGCACCCGCCTGAACAAGCCGTGGGACCGCGCCGAGACCCTGGGCTGGACCAACATCTTCCTCGCGATCGACCGGGCGCTCAAAGTGCTCCAGCGCCTCGGCCTGATGCCGCTCCGCCCCCGCGCCCTCGACAGCGCCGAGCGCTGGGTGGTCGAGCGCATGTCGGACCGCACCACCGACGGCATCGGCGCCATCTTCCCCCCGATGGTCTACGCCCAGGTCGCCCTCAAGGCCCGCGGCTACCAGCGCGACCACCCCGTGATCCGCGAGGCCGAGCGGCAGCTCGACCGGTTCATCGTCGAGGCCCCCGACCACATCCGCATCCAGCCCTGCTTCAGCCCCGTCTGGGACACCGGCACCGCCCTCTACGCCGTCACGCAGGCGGGCCTCACCGCCGCGAACGACGCCCGCGTCGCCCGCGTCTGCGACTGGCTCCGCGAGCGCGAGATCTCGCTGGTGGGCGACTGGCTGAACAACCTCCGCCCCGAAGACCGCGGCCCCTGGATGCGCTCCGGCGGGCTGGGCACCCGCATGCCCGAGGGCATCGGCGCCTGGGCCTTTGAGTACCGCAACGACTGGTACCCCGACGTCGACGACACCGCGATGGTCGCCATGGCTCTCCGCCGCGCCGGCGACCGCCCGGGCCAGAGCGGCAACCGCGCCGCCTCCGACCGCTCCGCCGCGTGGATCCTCGCCATGCAGAACGACGACGGCGGGTGGGCCGCCTTCGACCGCACGGAGGACCGCCGCTGGATGGAGGCCGTCCCCTTCGCCGACCACAACGCCATGCAGGACCCCTCCTGCGCCGACATCACCGGCCGCACCATCGAGTCGCTCATCACCTGCGGCGTCTCCGCGCGGCACGCGGCCGTGCGCCGCGCGGTCGACTACCTCCGCCGCGAGCAGCGGCCCCAGGGCTGCTGGTGGGGCCGCTGGGGGGTGAACTTCCTCTACGGCACGTGGCAGGCCGTCGGCGGCCTCATCGCCGCGGGGGAAGACCCCGGCCAGCCCTACCTCCGCCGCGCCCTCGACTGGCTCCGCGCCGCCCAGAACGACGACGGCGGCTTCGGCGAGTCCGCCAACTCCTACCTCGACGAGTCGCTCATGGCCCGCGGCCCCAGCACCGCTTCGCAGACGGCCTGGGGCGTCATCTCGCTCATGAACCTTCTGGGCCGCGACGCCGCCGGCGACGAATCGGTCCGGCGCGCCGTCGGGTACCTCATCGAGACCCAGCTCGACGCCCCCCTCGCACCCGAGCCCCCCCGAACGCTCCACGAGGAACCGGGCGGCTCATGGGCCGAGCCGTGGTTCACCGGCACCGGGTTCCCCAAGGTCTTCTACCTGCGATACCACCTCTACCGGCACTACTTCCCAGTCATCGCCCTGGCCCGCTTCACCGCCCTCTCCGCCGCTCATCCGCGCCGGCCATGACCCTCCCGCCTCGCTACTGCCGGGGCTGCCGCTACGAGCTCACCGGGCTCGCCGCCCCCGACAGCCCCGGGGCCGTCTGCCCCGAGTGCGGACGCTGGTTCAACCCGGCCGACCCCCGGACCACCACCGCCACCAACCGCCACCCGTTCCTCGTGTTCCTCTTCGGCCCCTGGCCGCGGGCCTTCGCCATCGCCGTGCTCGTGGTCGTCGCGCTCTGGTTCACGGCCCTTCCCCGACCCGCCCTGCGCTGGGACGGCTCGGTCGAGTGGTCGCTGTGGATCTGGCTCCGCCGGCCGATCGGCATCGAGTCGGCGTTCGTCGGCCCGCAGCGGGCGCGCATCATCTGGCACATGGGCGAGCACCCCGTCCGCATCGAGGCCGAGGCCACGCGGCTCGTCCTCGCCCGGCCGCGGGGCGTCCTCACCCGCGGCGGACGGCTGATGGGCTCGCGCGTCGCGCCCCCGGGCCCCGACGCCCTGCCTCCCATGCCGCCCCCACCCCCACTCCAGCCCGGCGACCCCGGCTACATCCCGCCCCAGCCCGACTCGGTGGTCATCGAGCTGCCGTCCTGGACCCTGGCGCGCCTGGGGCCCGACCACTTCCGCCTCGACGTCGGCGGCGCCGGCCTGGGCTGGAGCGAGGTGCTCTTCGCCTTCAACTCGCTCCGCGCCGACGACGAGCTCTTCGGCGTGTCGATCGAATCGGCCGCCTCCGACGTCAACACCGAGGCCTTCTCGGCCGAGGGAACCCGCGCCGAGCTGCTCGCCGCGGTGGTCGACCGCTACGGCCTCGGCCTCGCGTCGATGCCCCTTGCCCCCGACTCCGCCGAGGTCTGGATCTTCGACCCGCCCACGCGCTCGATGCGGAAGGTCGCGGTCTCCGAGGCCGAGGCCCGCGGCATCGCGGTGCGCCCCTACGGACCCCGCCAGCCCAACCGCCACCGCTTCACACCGTAAAAACTTCCGACGCACACCCCGCGGGGGCCGCCCCGCCAACCGGTACCATCCGCCCCATGCCCTCCCCCGCCTCCAAAGACGCCAAGCCCCCCAAGCCGCAGGGACTCACCTACGCCGGCTCGGGCGTCTCCATCCATGAGGGCGACCGCTTCGTCGATCTCATCATGCGCCACATGCGCAGCACCCACTCGCCCCGCGTGCTCGCCAACGAGGGGGGCTTCGCCGGCCTTTTCCGGCTCGACTTCAACCAGCAGCTCTTTAAGCGCAACTTCAAGGAACCGGTTCTCATCGCCTGCACCGACGGCGTCGGCACCAAGATCAAGCTCGCCGTCGAAACCGACCGCTTCGAGGGCATCGGTCAGGATCTGGTCGCGATGAACGTCAACGATCTGGTGGTGCAGGGCGGCGAGCCGCTGCTGTTCCTCGACTACATCGCCTGCGGCCGCCTCGTGCCCGAGCGCCTCGAGCGCATCGTCCGGTCGATCGCCGACGCCTGCCGCGCCTGCGAGACCGCCCTGCTCGGCGGCGAGACCGCCGAGATGCCCGACGTCTACGGCCCCGACGACCTCGACCTCGCCGGCTTCGCCGTCGGCGTCGTCGAGCTCAAACGCGCCACCGACCCCACCCGCGTCGAGCCCGGCGACATCGTCCTGGGCCTGGCCTCCAGCGGCGTGCACAGCAACGGCTACTCGCTGGTCCGCAAGATCATCAAGCACGCCGGGCTCGACCTCGCCCGCGCCTACGCCGAGCTCGCCCCGCCCGGCCACGCCGGCCCGCCCCCTACCCTCGCCGACGTCCTGCTCACCCCCACCCGCCTCTACGCACCCTCGGTCGTCAAGCTCGCGCGCGGCTACAAGGTGAAGAAAGTCGTCACCGGCATGGCCCACATCACCGGCTCGGGCCTCGCCGGCAACCTCGAGCGCGCCCTCCACCCCGACGTCGATGCGCTCATCGACGAGTCGGCCTGGACGCCCCCGCCGGTCTTCCCTTTCCTCCAGCAGCACGGCTCGGTCGACGACGAAGAGATGCGCAACGTCTTCAACATGGGCGTGGGCTACTGCCTCATCTGCCGCCCCACCTTCGCGGCGTCCATCAAGGACCGCCTCCGCAAGCTCGGCGAGCAGGTCTTCGTCATGGGCAAGGTCGTCAAGGGCAAGGGGCAGGTCCGCATCAAGCCCCGCTGATCCCCGCCGCGCAGCCCGCGCCCCTACGCCGCCAGCGCCTCGGCGTTCACGCCGTCGCTGCCGCACACCATCACGCGGTTCTTCCCCGTCTGCTTCGCCGCGTACAGCGCGTTGTCGGCGTGGTGCACCAGCGCCTCGGCGTTCACCGGGTGGCTCACGCCCAGCGAGGCCACCCCCACCGACATCCCGCACCGCACCGCGCCGCCGCCCGCCGTCCCCTGCCCGAGCGCCCGCGAGAACGCCGCCGCCAGCCGCTGGCCCACCATCGCCGCCGTCGGCGCGTCGGTCCGGGGCATCAGCACCAGGAACTCATCGCCCCCGTACCGCGCCGCGACGTCCGACGCCCGCACCTGCTCGCTGATCACGCGGCCCGCCAGCCGCAGCACCTCATCGCCCCGCGCGTGGCCCAGCGTGTCATTGATGCTCTTAAACCCGTCGAGGTCGATCATCAGACAGGCCAGGTCGGTGCCGTACCGCACCGCCTCGGCGAACAGCTGCGGCAGCCGGCGCTCGATCTGCCGGCGGTTCTCCAGCCCCGTCAGCTCGTCGGTCCACACCAGCGCCTCCAGCCGCGCCAGCTGCTCCTCGAGCCGCGTGATCTCCTCCCGGTGGCTGTGGATGCTCAGCCGCAGCTCCGCCTCCAGCCGCGACTCGGCCCGCCGCCGCTCGCCCGACGCCAGGTTCCGCTCCACGACGATCCCCGCCTCCGCCGCCAGCGAGCCCACCGCCACCGCGTCCCACGCGCCGTTGCTCAGCGCCTGATCCACCCACGTCGGATCGGCCGCGTCGCCCGCCGCCACCACGGGCAGGTCGCCGCGCCGCGCCGCCAGGCCGCGCAGACGCTCGATCCACGACCGCACCGCCCCCTCGCCCGGCGAACCGGCCCACACCGCATCATGACCCACCGCCACAATCGCCGCGTCGAACACGTGCAGCTCGGCCCGGTCCAGCTCGGCGTCGCTCGACACGGCGAACACCCGCCCCCCGGGGAACCACTCCTCCACCGCGCGGGACACACCCCAGGCCACGTCGGCGGGCAACCCCGCCGCCAGCACCACCGGGTATGAGTCGCCCGCGATCCGCATCCATCCTCCGCTCTCGCCGCGCAGCCCGCCGCGCGGCCGATGATCCCTGCCGAGCCACTCTGCACCATCCGATTCAGCCGGCCCCTCGGCCAGCGGAATCCGGCGCAGCAGCGCACGCCCGGCCCGCGCACGCGGGCCCGTTCCGCGGCGTCCTGTGCCGCGCCGGTCCCAGAACGTCATCGGCCCGGGGCATCCCCGGCTGCACCCGCCCCAGACGGTGAAGCATGGTCCGCCGTGGGTTATCCGCGCGTTACGGCAGCGTGGCCGTCGACGTGAACGACTGCCCCGTGAGCCCGTCGTCGAACGCCACCGTCACCGCCACCGGCCCGTGCCCGGCCTCCAGCGGAGGATCAATCTTCATCTCCACCGCGTAGTGCGTCCCCAGCACGCTCGACCGATAGGCCTCGCGAACCTCGCCCGGCGTCAGCGTGCGCGACGCCAGCGTCCGGGGCTGGCCGCCGGCATCACCCGGGCGGGGCAGAAGCACCGCCTGCACCGCCAGCCGCCCGGCGATCTGCACGAACCGCTCGCGGCCGTCGATCGGCCGCACGTACACATCCAGAGCCTCGAAGCCCGGCGCCCCGTCGCGGTCGGCCAGCCCGGTCAGGTTGTCGATGCGGATCCCCGCGCAGCGCGGCAGCGCGGCGATCACGTCGGCCGCGGGGCCACGGGCGGCCTCGAGCTTGGCCGACAGCTCACCGACCTTCGCCGCCAATTCGTTCCTCTCGGCCTGCAGCGCGTCGATGCGCCCCTGCGCCTCCAGCAGCTGCCGGCGCAGGGCGTCGTTGTCGTTGTCGAAGTTCTTCGGGCGGCCGCGGCAGCCCGCGCCGAGCGCCAGCACGCACGCGAGCAACGGGATGGCCAGCGCGTTCCGCACGGCGCAGTCTATGCCCGCGACGGCGCGCCAGCGGCGCCGCTCACTCCTCGGACTTCTTGCCCGCCGGCCGGTGCGGCATGCGGGTGAGAACCTTGTCGATCAGGCCGTACTCGAGCATCTCCTTCTCGTCGAGCCACTTGTTGCGGTCGCAGTCGGCCTCGATCTGCTTGGGCGTCTTCCCGGTGGCCTCGGCGTAGAGCGAGTACAGCCGCTCGCGGATGCGCAGCATCTCGCGGGCCTCGATCTCCAGATCCGTCGCCTGCCCCTCCAGCACGCCGCCGATCAGCGGCTGGTGCATCAGGTTGCGGGCGTTCGGCAGCGCGAACCGCTTGCCCTTGGTGCCCGCGGCGGCCAGCACGCTCCCCATGCTCGCGGCCTGGCCCACGATGTACGTCGACACGTCGCACTGCACGAACCGCATCGTGTCGAGGATCGCCAGACCCGCCGTGACGCTGCCGCCCGGCGAGTTGATGTACAGGTGGATGTCGGACTCGGCGTTCTCGTTGGCCAGGAACAGCAGCTGCGCCACCACGAGGTTCGCGATGTCGTCGTCGACCCCGCCGCCGAGGAACACGATGCGGTCCTTCAGCAGGCGGCTGTAGATGTCGTACGCGCGCTCGCCGCGCCCGGACTGCTCGATGACGATGGGAACCAGCGTGGACATGGCGTGCTCTCTCGTTCGTGCGGGGATGGAAACCGGGACCGGGGCCGCGGGCGGGATCACTTCTTCGGGGCTTCGAAGCGCTCGAGGATCTCGTCGATCAGGCCGTACTCCTTGGCCTGACCGGCGTTGAAGTACTTGTCGCGCTCGCCGTCGGCCCGCACCACCTCCGGCTTCTGGCCGGTGTGCCGGGCGAGGATGTCGATCAGCGTCTGCTTCATCTTGCTGATCCGGTCGGCCTGGATCGCGATGTCCGACGCCTGCCCCGTCACCCCGCCGTACGGCTGGTGGATCATCACCGAGCTGTGCGGCAGCATGTACCGCTTGCCCTTCTCGCCGGCCGCCAGCAGCACCGCCGCGCCGCTGTAGGCCCGCCCGATGCAGTACGTCGCCACCTTCGAGCTCAGGAACCGCATCGTGTCGTAGATGCACAGCGTGTCGTCCACGCTCCCGCCCGGGCTGTTGATGTAGAAGTTGATGTCCTGGCCCTTTTTCTGGTTCTCCAGGTACAGCATCTGCATCGTCACCCGGGCCGCCGTGGCCTGGTTGATCTCGCCGAACAGGAAGACCACCCGGTTCTCGAGCAGCAGCTCGTCGATGGTCATCTCGCGGGTGCGCTGGTAGTTGATCGACATCGGGATCTCGCGCGTCTGGGGAGAAAGGGGATCGGGCGATTCGGCCGGGCACGGACGGGCGCACAGCGCCGCAAGCGGTGCGCCGGATCATAGAGGCGGGCCAACGCCCCCCGGACTGCCCCGGCGCGGGCGCACGCGCTCTACATCGGCGACTTTCGCCCCCGCGCTCAGACACTCCTCCCCACGCAACCCCCGCCCGACCGCCAATCTGGCAGTCCCCGACGCCCTGACGCAGGAACCGCGCCCCGCCACGCTTTGACCCCCGCCCGGCCCGCCCCGTAGCATCCTCCCCGTGCCACTCGCCGTCATCTCCGACATCCACGGCAACCTCGAGGCCCTCACCGCGGTCCTCGCCGACATCGACCGGCGCGGACTCACCCGCATCATCTGCCTCGGCGACATCATCGGCTACGGCCCAGACCCCCTCGCCTGCGTCGACCTCGTCGCCCAGCGCTGCGAGTGGTCCCTCATGGGCAACCACGACTTCGGCGTCCTCTACGAGCCCACCAACTTCAACCCCGGCGCCGAGAAGGCCGCCTACTGGACCCGCGAGCAGTTCGAGCGCGTCACCGACCACGACGCCCGCGTCCGCCGCTACGGCTTCCTCGGCCGGCTCCGCGTCCGCGTCGTCATGCCCCCGGAAGACGCCGGCCGCCGCATCCTCGCCGTCCACGGCTCGCCCCGCCGCCCCATCAACGAGTACATCTTCCCCGACGACGTCGTCAACGCCACCGACAAAATGAGGCAGATCTTCGCCTCCATCGACTCCGTCGCCATCTGCGGCCACACCCACGTCCCCGGCGTCTTCACCGACGAGCCCGACTTCTACCCGCCCAGCGAGGCCGGTCAGGACAACGTCTACCGATTCATGGAGGGCGAGAAGGCCGTCATCAACGTCGGCAGCGTCGGCCAGCCCCGCGACCACGACCCCCGCGCCAGCTACGCCGTCATCCACCCCGACCGCGTCGAGTTCGTCCGCGTCGAGTACGACATCGACTCCGTCGCCGCCAAAATCCGCGCGGCCCCCGAACTCTCCGACTGGCTCGCCGACCGCCTCTACGAAGGCCGCTAGGCCCCCCCGCGGCCGCCCGGCCCGGCACCGCCCGCGTCGGGCCCCGGAACCTTCCCCTGTAC
>JACVCL010000249.1 GCA_016742075.1 Phycisphaerales bacterium | reverse complement strand
GCCTATGCGTGAGGAGGAGAGGGCGAGGGAGGCGGAGCGGAGGAGCTTGGGCCAGAGCAGGTCGGAGAAGGCGGGGAGGGCGAGGACTTCGGGGGCCGGGCGCTGGGGGTAGGTCAGGACGGTGTTGCCCGAGCGCACGGCGAGGGCGCCGTTGGCGGTGTAGCCGACGATGAAGAGATCGGGGGCCTTGGCCTCGGCGGTGAAGAGTTCGACGCGGGCGAGGGGGCGGAGGTCGGTCTCGCCGCGGGACATGTCGGCCTGGCCGGGCTGCTGGGTGAGGAAGTTCAGGAGGTCGTCGACGGGCTGGCGCGGGGCGGGCGTGGTGGAGCCGTCGGGCTTGAGCTGGACCCACTGGTCGAGTTGGCGCTTGTAGGCGGCCTCGGGCCGGCCGGCGACGGCGGGCTTGATGGCGACGACCTGGACGTCGGCGGTGTTGGCCGAGGCGGCGGTGGCGGCGAGGTAGTTGCGGAGGCTGGTGGAGATGCTCGAGAGGTCGGCGGCTGGGACGATGAGCGGGGTGTTGCCGGCGGGGTCGGGGGCGGCGAAGACCATGGCGCCCGAGGTGTCGGCGGGGCCGCCGACGAAGAGCTGGCGGCGGCGGATCTCGACGGCGGTCTGCTGGGTGGCGTCGACGGAGCGGACATCGCGCTCGGCGGTGATGATCATGCGGGGCTTGTCGAGGCCCCAGTCTTTGGGCGTGGCGGAGGGGGCGGCCTCGACGAAGGTGTTCACGGAAATCTTCGAGAGCACGTCGAGCAGGGTGTTCACGCCCTGCGGGTTGGCGCGGGCGTTCACGGGGCGCTGGACGAACCACACGCCGTTGAGGCGGGCGAGCTCGATGGCCTGGTCGGTGCCGGTGCCGGTGACGATGGTGATGCGGTCGGTGTCGTTGGGGCCGACGCCGGGGAGGGCCGAGCGGACGCGCCAGCCCGAGAGGCCGGGGGCGGTGAGGGCGGTGAGGATGTCGGCGTCGACGAGGATGGGGGCGGCGCCGTCGACCGCGGCGGCGGTCTTGCCGGCCAGCGGCTGGCCGGAGAAGCGGACGATGCGGGCGGCGCCGTCGCGCATGGTGAGGCGGAGCTGCACGGCGTCGGCCTCGGCCGGGGGGGCGGGGGCGGCGCCCTCGGCCTGGCGCAGGTCGGCCAGTCGGCGGAGGAGGTTGGTGGGGGCGTCGGGGGTCACCGGCCACTCGCTGGCGCCGTTGTCGTAGACCCAGGCCTGGCCGACGAGGCGGACGAGTTCATCCTTGCCGCCGGGGGCGATGACGCGGATCGAGGCGACGTCGCCCGGGTTGAAGGCGAGCAGTGGCGGCGCGGCCGCGGGGGCCGAGGCGTCGGCCCGCTGCGGGGGGGCCGGGCGGTTGAGGTTCATGAGGAACAGGCCGCCCCCCAGAAGCAGGGCGAGAGCCACGACCGCGATGACCGCTTTGATGGACATGCGCAAATCCTACCCGTTGCCCGTCGCTGCGCGGCCGATTCCCCTCGGCCCGAGGCGGGCGAAAGGGAAGGCATCGGCGAAACCGGCGGCTCGGGGTGAAAGCCGAGCGGGGGGGGGGCGGGGGCGGGGGATGGCG
>JACVCL010000248.1 GCA_016742075.1 Phycisphaerales bacterium | reverse complement strand
CCCCATCCCCGACCGCTACACCAAGCACTCGCTCCTCGCCGATCTGCAGTCGGCCCGCGCCCACCTCGTCGCCGCCTTCGACCGGGCCGACCCGCATCAACTCGCCGCCCCCCACGGCCGCGAGTACCTGGCGGCCACGCCCCTCCGCTCAGTTCGCGACGTCGTGCACCAGCTCCTCACGGTCCACGCCGGCTACCACATCGGCCAACTGTCGGTCTACCGCCGCGCCACCGGCAAGCCGCCGCTGTTCTGAGCGGGTCATCACGCCCCGGGCCGGTCCTCCCGCTCCTCCACCACCGTCTTCCTCGCCGCGTCGTACACGTACAGCCGCCCAGGCTGCTCCGAAGCTCGGCATCCCTTGTGAGCCCCGTCGCACATCGGCATCGTCTGCGACAGCCCGCACGCGCAGATCCAGATCGGCTTCAGGTTCCCGTGCTCGTCCCGCGGCAGGGTGTTCGGATCAATCTTGATCGGGCCGGTCGCTTCGTGGCGGATCAGTCGCGGCATAAATCACCCTCGGGCGTGGATGGGGTCCGATACACCAACCACTCTACCTCGACCCTCAGCCCATCCCACGCTCACACCGGGCTCGGCACCGTCTCCAGCACCCCCTCGATCACCGCCCGCGCCCCGCTCATGTCCCCCGTCTGCAGGTACGCCTTGGTCACCACCCGGTGCGCGCACACCGCCACCGCGTTCTGCAGGATGTCCTCCGGCACGCAGTAGTCGCGGCCGTTCAGCAACGCCGTCGCCCGGGCCGCGTGCGACAGCGCCAGCGTGCCCCGCGGCGACAGCCCCACCTGCAGCGCCTCGTGCCGCCGCGTCTCCGACGCGATCGCGATGATCCAGTCGATCAGCGATCGGTCCAGCCGCACCGCGTCGGCCGCCTGCTGCAGCGCCACCACGTCCTCGCGGTGAAGCACCGGCGCCAGTTCGTGCAGAGCCCGTTCCGCCGGCCGCACATCCAGGATCCGCGCCTCGTCCTCCGGCGCCGGATACCCCAGCGAGATCTGCATCAGGAACCGGTCCAGCTGGTTCTCCGGCAGAAGGTACGTACCCTCGAACTCGTAGGGGTTCTGCGTCGCCACCACCATGAACGGTTGTTCCAGCGCCAGCACCTGACCGTCCACCGTGACCGTCGCCTCGTTCATCGACTCCAGCAGCGCCGACTGCGTCCGCGGCGTCGTCCGGTTCACCTCGTCCGCCAGCACGATGTTCGCGAAGATCGGCCCGCGCTTGAACGTGAACCGCCCCGAGTCCCGGTCGAACACCGAAACCCCCAGCACGTCCGAAGGCAGCAGGTCCGGCGTCAGTTGGATCCGCGAAAACGTGCAGTCGATCGACCGCGCCAGCGCCGTCGCCAGCACCGTCTTCCCCACGCCCGGCACGTCCTCGATCAGCACGTGACCACGGGCCAGCAGGCAGCAGATCAGCCGATCCACCGCTTCCGGGTTCCCAATGAATACCCGCGCGATATTGGCCCGGAGTCGGGCAACGGCGTCAGGAACCATGCGGGGCAGAGTGTACGCCCCGCCGGCCCCGCCACCGCGACCCGCCGCGCCCGCACCCGCCCCCCCCCCC
>JACVCL010000053.1 GCA_016742075.1 Phycisphaerales bacterium | reverse complement strand
GCATCGGCGCGGCCGGTGAGGATGACCGACCGCAGGGGTTCGAGGCCGCTCACCTGCACGTTGCCGGGTGAGGTCTCCAGCGGCCGCGAGGCGACGACGGACACGTTGGGAAGATCGGTCAGTCCCGGGGGCAGCGGGCGGGCGAGGTCGGCCGAGCCCTCGGTGAAATCCGAGAACACCGCGACCACCGTGGGACGGGCGGTGTCGGCCCGTTCGGCCTTGAGGCGGGCGGCGAGCAGCTCGACGGCGGCGGGCAGATCGGCCGCGGCGTCGGTGGGCGTGAGCTCCTCGATCAGCCTGCGCACCGCGGCGGGATCTCCCGAGGCGGGAACGACGACGCCGCTGGCCGGGCGCGAGAGCGTGACGAGGCCGGCGCGATCGCCGGGGCCGAGGGCGCGGAGCAGGCCCGAGGCCTGGCGGGCGTGCCGCTGGAGCGAGGTTTCGCCCGAGGGGCCGTCGCGCAAGGCCGAGGACAGCGAGTCGTCGATGATCACGTACACGTCGCGCCCGCCCACGCCGCCGAGCACGCCGGCCCGCTGCAGCGCCGGCCGGCCGACGGCCAGGGCGAGCAGGGCGATGACGAGGCACCGGCACGCCAGCAGCAGCCACTGTTGCACGCGGAGCTTCTTGCGCTGCTTCTGGTAGGCCTCGAGCAGGAAGCGCATCGCGGCCCACACCACCGGCCGCCGCCGCTGGCGGAACAGCAGATGGATGATGACCGGCACCGCCACCGCGGCCAGCCCGGCGATCGCGAGCATGGGGTGAAGAAACGTCATGCCCGACCGTCGTCCTCCCGCATGCCCGGGCGCGCGCTCACCCGCTCTTGCTCCGCTTGATCACCGCGTTGCGCCTCGAGACGAACGCCGCCAGCGCCGGGCCCAGCCAATCGTGGGTGCTCAGTTTGAGGTAGTCGAACCCGAAGCTGCGGGTGATCTTCTCGACGGCGTCGAGGTGCCGCCCGAAGGCCTCGAGGTAGGCGGCCCGCACCGCGCGGGGGTCGATGCGCACCTTCGGCTCGCCCTCCAGCCCCACGAAGGGCGCGGTGTCCGTGAGGTCGAAGGTCTCCTCGCGCCGGTCGACCACCTGGATCATCAGCACGTCGTGCTGCTTGTGCCGCACGCGGGCCAGCGCTGCGCGGATGCGCTCGGGGTCGTCGAAGAAGTCGGAGATGATCGCGATGAGGCAGCGGTTGTTGAGCTTCGCGAGGGTCTGCTCGACCACGCGTGCGAAGTCCGTCGGCCGGTCCACCGGGTGGTGGCTCAGCACGCCCACCACGCGCCGCCACTGGCCCATCGCGCTCGTGCGGTTGAGCGCATCGACCAGCGAGTCGGCGTAGATGCCCAGCCCCACGCGGTCGCCCTGCGAGAGCGCGAGGTAGGCCAGCGCCGCCGCGACGGCCGTCGCGTGGTCGTACTTGGTCCAGTTGCTCCGGCCGTCGGGGCTGGTGGCGCGGCCCTCGCCCGAGGCCTCGCTGAACAGCCGCGAGCCGAAGTTCATCGACCCCGAGCAGTCGACCAGCAGCACCAGGTCGAGGCTCGTCTCCTGCTCGTACTGCTTGAGATAGAGCTTGTCCGACCGCCCGAACACCTTCCAGTCGAGGTGGCGGATGTCGTCGCCCCGCACGTAGGGGCGGTGCTGGGCGAACTCGACGGAGTAGCCCTGGTACGGCGAGCGGTGCTGGCCGCTCATGACCCCTTCGACGATCATCTTGGCCCGCAGCTCGAGGCTGCTGAGGCGGGCGAGGGTCTGCGGGTGCAGGTACAGCGAGGCGTCGGCCTCGGGCGCCGTGCCGCCCCCGGGCACCACGTTCGGCCCGCGGAAGGGTGATTTCGGGTCAACGGGCCTCGCCATTGGTGTCACTGTATCGGCCCGATCCGCCGCGGTGGCAGGATCGGCGGAATCTCGCGAGATTCTCCTGCGATTGTCCCCACGGCCGGTGTCGCGCCCGGCCCCGGCGCCGTGGAGCGCGGGGTTCCCCGGCCGGTACAGTCCGGTCGCGACCGCTGATGTTCCCAATCCGGAGTGCCCCGCCGATGGCCGAGTTCCGCCCCCTGATCGTCTCTGTATCGCTCCTGCTCGCTGTGCCGGGCTGGTTGCTGGCCGAGCCGGCCGCCACCGCCCCCGCCACCGCCCCCGCCGCGGTCCCCGCGGCCCCTGCGCCGCCCGCGGATCCGGCGGCGGTCAAGACCATCGCCGAGATCATCGGGGCCTATCCGACGCTCGCGTCGTACGAGCACATCGAACTCAACACCGCCACCGAGCAGACCGTGGCGCAGGCCGAGGGCCGGAGCGAGCCTGCGACCCGGCAGTACGTGGCCTTCGCGAGGGCCAAGGCGGGCGAGAACCCCCGTCTGGCGGTGGTCTTCGAGGACGCGCTGGCGATTCTCTCCGACGGCACGACCATGGCGGTCCACGACCCGGCCCACAGCGAGTACGCCGAATTCCCCGCCCCGGCCGACCTGGCCGCGCTCACGGCGACGCTGCAGCGGGAGGCGAAGTTCGCCCCGCCGCCCATCCTTCGGCTGCTCATGGGCGAGCGGGTGGCTCCCGACAACCCGCGCTCGCCGTTCAGCCCCGCCAGCGCCCGCGCCGTGCGGCCGTGGACCGGCGGTGGGGCCCCGGCGGGGGGCGTGCTCGTGACCGGGGCCTACGGGCCGATCCTGCCCAATGAGCCGGCGGTCCAGTTCGTGTGGCACGCCGCGCCGATTTCTGACCACGGGCCGTTGCTCTTCCGCACCTTCGAGGAAGACCTGACCGCGGCCATGAACGCGCGGATGGAGTCCGAGAGCGAGTCGCGCGGGCAGGCCGCCCGGCAGTCGGCCGATACGCTCGGCCCACTGCGCCTCAAGAAGCTCGTGGCCAAGATCGCCTACGAGAACGTGCGGGCGAACCACGAGATCGACCCGGCCCGGTTCACCCTTTCTCCCGAGGCGGTCAGGACCGCGCGGAAGGTCGGGCGGCTCACCCGCGTGCTGCCCACAAGGTTCCTCGACCACACCGCCGGCGGCACCGACGTGACGAAGCTCCTGCCGCGCGATGCGGAGGGACGACCCCTGTCGATGGGCCCCGCCGAGGGCCGGTTCCGATACCTGTTGCTCTGGACCCCCGGCTCGGTGCCCTCCGAGGCGCTCACCAAGGCCTTCAAGGTCTTCGAAGAGGCGGCGGCGGAGCTCAAGGATCTGCCGGTCGACTTCGACGCCTGGTCGGTGGTGATGGACGCCCGCGTGCCCGCCGAGGTCTACCGGCGGGAGGGCGATCAGGCCGCCGCGGGGACGCGCTTTGCGGGCAAGATGCCCCTCGGCGTGCGGCTGGCCCGCGAGCCCGACGCGGCCGAGGCCCTGGTGCTTCAGCCGGCACTCATTCTGATCGACCCCAAGGGCATCATCCGCTCGATCGACACCGCATGGGTCTTCCGCTCGCAGGCCGGTGAGACGATCACGGCCGGCCAGCTGCGCGAAAAGATCGAGCCCCTGCTCAAGCCCGCGGCGCCCGCGGCCAGGCCCTGACGGCTACTCCCCGGGCCGCTCTTCCGCGTCGGGCCGCCGAACCACGCGCACGTTCCGCCGGCCGCCGCCGTGCCCGGCCAGCCGGCGCCGCACCGCGCCGAAAGTCTCACTCCACGACCGGCGCCCCCAGCCCATGAGGCCGGTGAACGCCGCGTACAGCACCGCGGGGATGATGAGCACCACCGCCAGCGCTGCGCCCGCCACCGCCAGGGCGACGGCCACGACCAGCATCAGAACGCCCGCGGCGATGAACGGCACCATCACGACGGCGGCCTGCAGGCGGTGCGCCCACGTCGGGCGAGGGGGCATGGGGTTGCCGCTTGAGAAAGGGTCGTGGATGCTGTCTGCCGGCCGCGGTTCCATGGCCGCCATTCTCCGCCCCCTGCCGCGTCCGCCCTCGGCGGGGGTGCTGAATCCTCGGTGAACAGGCTGTCGGTTCTTCCAATCGCCGGGGCGCCCCCGATATCCTCACGATAGCGATCGTGCGGGCGGACAGTCCCACAGATAGGGCCCCATGCCGAACACCACACCACAGGTTGATCCCGCGGCCTCGGCCGGTGCCATCCCGCCCGAAAGGCAGTTCGTGCATCTGCACCTGCACTCGGAGTATTCGCTGCTCGACGGGGGCAACCGGGTCGAGGCGCTGGTGGCGCGGGTGAAGGAACTGGGGATGACCGCGGTGGCGGTCACCGACCACGGCAACCTGTACGGGGCGATGGCCTTCTACCACGCCGCGAAGGAGGCGGGGGTGAAGCCGATCCTGGGCGTCGAGGCGTACGTGGCCCCGGGGCCGCGGCAGGACCGCACGCACACCGGGGTGATGGACGGCGGCTACCACCTGGTGTTGCTGGCCGAGAACCTCGCCGGCTGGAAGAACCTGCTCAAGCTCTGCTCGGAGGCGTACCTCACGGGCTTCTACTACAAGCCGCGGGTCGACCGCGAGCTTCTGGCGGCGCACAGCGAGGGGCTCATCGCGATCAACGGCCACCTGGGCTCCGAGATCGCGGTGCACCTGGTGGAGTACGAGAAGACCCGCGACGAGCGCCACTACCAGAAGGCCGCGGAGGTGGCCCGCTGGCACGCGGCGACGTTCCGGGGCTCGGCGGCGGGGCCGGGGTTCTTCATCGAGCTGCAGCACCACATCCGCGAGCAGAACGCGATCAACCCGCACCTGATCCGCCTGGCCCGCGAGCTGCGGCTCCCGCTCGTTGCCGACAACGACGCCCACTTCCTGCGCGCCGAGGACCACGACGTCCACGACACGCTGCTGTGCATCAGCCTGCAGAAGACCAAGGACGACCCGAACCGCTTCCACTACCCGCCGGAGATCTACGTCAAGTCGCCGGGCGAGATGCGGTCGATGTTCGAGGAGCACTACGGCGACGCCGGCCGCGAGGCGCTCGACAACACCGTGCGCATCGCCGAGCGCTGCCACGTCGAGCTCAAGCCCGATCCGAACCTCGCCCCGATGGTCCGCGTGGCGGTGCCGGAGGACGCCGGCCTGCCGGCCCCGGCCGACCCCTCCTTCGCCGGCGATCTCACGGCGTGGTTCACGGCGTACTGCGCCCGTTTCGAGTTCCAGCCGTTCGACGCCGCGGCGGGCGGGGCCGACGGCCCGGCCGAGGCCAAGTCGCAGTGCGACGCGGCCCTGCGCAAGCTGGCGAACGCCGGCCTCACCTGGCGCTACGGCGACGCCCCGCCCGAGGGCGCCCACGCCCGCCTGGAGCGCGAGCTGAAGATCCTCTGCGACAAGGGGATCGCGGCGTACTTCCTCATCGTCTTCGACTTCGTGAACCACGCGCGGCAGCGGGGCATCCCGGCGCTGGCCCGCGGCTCGGGCGTCGGCACGATGGTGGGCTACGTGCTGGGCCTCTCCAACGCCTGCCCGGTCCGCTACGGGCTGCTCTTCGAGCGCTTCACCGACCCCGACCGCTCGGAATACCCGGACATCGACATCGACCTGTGCCAGGACGGCCGGGCCGAGGTGATCAACTACGTCCGCCGCAAGTACGGGCACGTGGCCCAGATCATCACCTTCGGCACGATGAAGGCCCGCGCCGCGGTGCGCGACGTCGGCCGCGCCCTGGGCATGCCGCTGCCCGACGTCGACCGCATCGCCAAACTCATCCCCGAGCAGCTGAACATCACCATCGAGCAGGCGCTCGAGCAGCAGCCCGACCTCCGGGCCCTCTACGACGCCGACGCCGCCACGCGCAGGCTGCTCGACACCTCCAAGGCCCTGGAGGGCCACGCGCGCCACGCCAGCGTGCACGCCGCGGGCGTCATCGTCGCCACCCGGCCTCTGCACGAGATCGTGCCGCTCTACAAGCAGCCCGGCGCGGCGGACGACGAGATCGTCACCCAGTGGGACGGCCCCACCTGCGAGAAGGCCGGCCTGCTGAAGATGGACTTCCTGGGCCTGCGCACGATCTCGATCATCGAGCGCTGCAAGAAGCTCATCCGCGAGGGGCTGCCGGAGCGCGCGGTGTGGGAGGCCGTCGGCCGCGCCGACGAGTTCGACCGGCTCTCCACCGGCGGCGGCAGCGTCAGCCACCCGCTCGACCTCGACCGCCTCTCGTTCGCCGATCAGCGCGTCTTCGAGCTCTTCCGCCGGGCCGACACCACGGGCGTGTTCCAGTTCGAATCGGGCGGCATGCGGCGGCTGCTGGCCGAGATGAAGCCCGACCGCCTCGAGGATCTCATCGCCGCCAACGCGCTCTTCCGCCCGGGCCCGATGGACCTTATCCCCGCGTACAACAAGCGCAAGCACGGGCACGAGACCGTGCCGGCGATCCACCCCCTGGCCGATCCGTTCGTCGCCGAGACCTACGGCGTGATGGTGTACCAGGAGCAGATCATGCAGATCGTGCACGCCTTGGGCGGCGTGCCGCTGCGTGCGGCCTACACGCTCATCAAGGCCATCAGCAAAAAGAAGGTGAAGGTCATCGACGCCGAGCGCGAGCGGTTCGTCGCCGGCGCCGTCTCGAAGGGCGTGGCCAAGGCCCGGGCCGAAGAGCTCTTCGAGATGATCCTCAAGTTCGCGGGCTACGGCTTCAACAAGAGCCACTCCACCGGCTACGCCATCGTGGCCTACCAGACCGCGTACCTCAAGACCTACTTCCCCAACCAGTACATGGCCGCCTTCCTCACGTACGAGAGCCAGGCGCAGAAAGTCGAGGACTGGATCCGCTACAAGGACGACTGCCGACGCGTCGTCTTCCCTTCCGGCCGCGTGGGCGTCGAGATCAAGCCCCCGGACATCAACCTCTCGGCCGCGGACTTCTCCGTGGTGTTCGACGCCGACGAGCCCCGGACCACCAACCACGGGCACGTCCGCTTCGGGCTCTCGGCCATCAAGGGCGCGGGCGAGAAGGCCATCCGCGCGATCGTCGACGAGCGCGAGCACCCCGCCGCCGCCGAGGCCGGTGCGGCGCGTGGGCCGTCGGCCGCGCCGCGCCCCTACACCTCGCTGCACGACTTCTGCGAGCGCGTGCTGGCCCGCGGGCCGGGCACGATCAACAAGGCCACCGTCGAGGCGCTGATCACCTGCGGCGCCTTCGACCGCGTGCACGGCGCCGACGCCCGCGCGGCCATGGTCGCCACCATCGACTCGGCGGTCTCGGCCGCCAACGCCGCCGCGCGCGACAAGGCCTCGGGGCAGGCTTCGCTCTTCGGGCTGGCCCCCGCCTCCGCCCCCGCCTCCGCCCCGGCCACGCCGGCCCGAAAGGGCGCCGGGCCCAAGCCCGCCGCCCCCGCGGCCTGTAGCCGCCGACGGGCCCGCCCTGGCCAGGGCCACCCCATGGTCGGCCGACGAGACGCTCAAGCGCGAGAAGGAGGTGCTGGGGTTCTACGTCTCCAGCCACCCGCTCGACCGCTGGCGCGCCGATGTCGAGGCCTTCGCCAACGCCGACACCGTCCGCATCCGAGACGTGCCGCAGGACTACCGCGTGGTGCTGGGGGGCATGATCAAAAGCTGCCGTCCGATCGTGACCAAGACCGGCGGCCGCATGGCCATCCTCTCGGTCGAGGACCTTGCCGGCTCGGTCGAGGCGGTCTGCTTCACCGAGGCCTACGCCAAGTACGCCGAGCACCTGCGCACCGACGGCGTGGTGTTCCTCATCGGCACGGTCGACTTCCGCAAGGGCGATGCCCAGCTCATCGTCGAGCGCGTCGTCCCCGCCGAGCGGGCGGCCGCCGAGCTGACAACCGCCCTTCGCCTCACCCTCGACGAGCGCGTGCTCAACGGTCAGGCCGAGGCCGCCCTGCAGCAGGCCTCGGCCGAGATCCGCCGCCACACCACCGCCGACCCGGCCGCCCCCCGCGTGCCCATCGAGCTGTTCGTGCTCACCGAGTCGAAGGTGTTCACGCTCGCCAGCGGTCCGGGCGTCTCCGCGGCGGTCACGCCGGAGCTCTTGCGCAATCTCGCGGCCATCCTGGGCCCTCAGGGCGTCCGGGCCGTCAGCACGCGCCGCATCGAGCACGCGCCCCGTCGCCAGCAGTGGCCCCGGCGCGACGGCTCCGACGCCGCGTGACCGGGGGCCCGGTTCACGCGGGCATCGCCAGGGCGGCGGGGCCGATGGTGGCCACTGTCAGGCCGCCGGCCCCGAAGGGGCGCGACGCCAGGTAGCCGTTGAGGTCGGCCAGGGTCACGGCGTCGATGGCCGCGGTCAGCTCGTCGAGCGAGCGCGGCCGCCCCAGCTTGTGGTAGTCGCGGGCCAGCGCGCTGGCGCGGGCTCCGCTGCTCTCTCCGCTGAAGACCACCTTGCTCTTCATGCCCGTGCGGGCCCGCTGGAATTCGTCGGGCGTGACGGCGCCGGCGGCCGTGCCGATGCGGCGCAGCTCGCCGAGCAGCACCGTGAGCGTCTCCTGGGCCCGCTCGGGCGTGGTGCCGCTGTAGGCCACGGTGCGGCCGTAGCGGGCGTCGGTGCCGAACGAGGCGTACACCGAGTAGCACAGCCCGCGCTTCTCGCGCACCTCGCTGAACAGCCGGGCCCCCATGCCGCCCGACAGCACGGCGGTGGCGGTGCGCTCCATCCACGCCTCGGGCCGGCTCTCGGTGGGGCCGTCGTACATCACCGCGATGTGCACCTGGTTGGTGTCCTCCGGCTCGTGGTGCATGCCCCGGGGCCCGGTGCCGCTCCAGGCCACCTCCGGCGCGGCCCCCTCCCAGCCGGCCAGCAGGCGGTCGAGGGCTGAGGCCAGGCGGTCGGGGTCCACGTCGCCCGCCGCGGCGAAGATCGAGCCGCGCGGGCGGGCGCGATCGTGCCAGAGCCGGCCCAGCTCATCGGGCCGGACTGCCGCCAGGCCGGCCTCGGTGCCCAGGTGCGACCGGTTGATCGGCGACGGCGCATGGGCCGCGCGCACGTTCTGCATCACCCGCTCGGAAGGGTCGTCCTTCAGGCTCTCGATGGCCTGCAGGCACAGGTCGCGCGCGGCCTCGACGGCCTCCTCGCCCGCGCCGTCCATCCGCGGCCGGCGGACCATGTCCGCCAGCAGCGGCAGCCCGGCCTCCAGCCGCTCGCCCAGGCACGTGGCGCTGAGCGCGACGTAGAAGGTCTCCACGCTCGTGCCGCGAGACCAGCCGAGCTTGTCGAAGGCGTCGGCCTGGGCGCGGCTGTCGAGACCGCCCGCGCCGCGCATGAGCAACTCGGCCCACATCGCGCTCAACCCCTCGCGATCGGCCGGGTCGCGGGCGCTGCCCGCCGGCACCAGCCACGTGACCGCCGCCGACCGAACCCCCCCCATCCGCTCGACGATCAGCGGCATCCCGCACGCCAGTTGCCGCACCACGGGCTTGTCCATGGGCGGAGTTTACTGGGGTATCCTGACCCGAACCGCCGCCGCACAGGAGGGTTGGGTGAAACCCCGGGCCCCCGGGCCGGAATAATCCCGGGCATGTTCGAGTGGGCCTACATCGCGGTCGGGGCTCTGGCCGGCGCGGGGGTGGCGGTCGCGGTCGCCGCCATGCGGTGGCGGGGCGGGCGGGCGCCGATCACCGAGACCCGCATCGTCACGCTGGCCGAGCGCGTGCGGGCGGTGGGCAAGCTCGTGGGCCTCGAGGTGTGCGCCAAGGAGATCGCCACGAGCACCAAGGGCTGGTCGTGGATGCCCCAGCTGCTGCTGAGCCAGGCCAAGGCCGCGATGATCTTCCACTTCGAGAAGCAGTACTTCGTCGACCTGGCCCGGCTGGGCGACCGGGAGGTCGGCGAGATCGCCCCGGGCCGCTGGCGCGTGAGGCTGCCCGGGCTCGAGGGCACGCTGCGCCTGACCGAAGTGACGCCCTACGACATCCAGGCCGGGCGCATCCTGGGGCTCATCGACGTCATCCAGATGGACGCCGCCACGCAGAAGCAGCTGATGCTCGCGGCCCAGCAGCAGGCGTCGTCGGTCTTCACCGGCCACGAGGCCCGCTACATCGCCGAGGCCAAGCGCAGCATCGAGCGGCAGCTCACCACGTTCCTCCAGATGTTCGGCGCCACCGTCGAGGTGGTCTGGTCCGATGAAGAGCCCCGCGCGGTCACCGCCCCCGTGCGCCTGGCGGCCGAGGCCCCGGCCACGTCCCCCCACTGACGCGGCGGCTTATGTCCGCATCCCCGTCACGATCGCGATGGCCAGCGGTGCCAGCAGCAGGCACGGCACGAACACCGCCAGCCACACCGGCAGCCCCGGCAGCACGATCACGGGCGCGACGGCCGCCGCGGCCAGGCCCGCCAGGGCGATCGGTGCCGCCTTGAGCGCCGGCCGAAGCATCGGCTGGGGCGAACGCAGCACGAAGAACGGCAACGCGGCCACGAGCGTCACGAGATTCGAGAGCAGCGATGCCAGGCGTCCCCAGCCGATCCGCTCCAGCCGGTCGCGGGCCTTGTCGTCGAGCCCGCCGCCCCCCAACAGCGATGCGATCTGCTGCCACGAGAGGTTGTTCCCGAACCCCTGCAGGTACCGCACCTTCAGCCGCGCAGGGTCGAGCGTGCTCGCCAGCCGGTCGATCGGGCGAGCCCCGGACGGCGAGGCGTCGGGCGGAGCGCCCGGCCCGCCGGCCATCGGCTCGATGCGCCCGTTGATCAGCGCCCAGCCCGAGCCGTCCCACCTCGCCTCGTCGGCCGAGACCACCCGCACGGTGCGCCCCTGCGCATCGCGCTCCCACACCCGCAGGCCGGTGAGCGTGCGGGCGGCGTCGTCGAACGATGAGGCGTAGAACAGCCGGTTCTCGTCGTCGGGCGCCAGCCGAACGGGGAACGACCGCGCGTCGCGCCGCCCGGCCTCGTCCACCGTCCGCGTCAGCAGGTGCGCCACGCGAGGCACCAGCACCTCCTGGTTCAGCACCTGCACCGCGCCGAACACCACCGCCACCAGCACGAACGGCCGCAGCATGCGGAACAGCGAGATTCCTCCCGCCAGCATCGCCCCGAACTCGCGGTGGTGCACCAACTGCGCACAGGTGAAGCCCATCGCCGCCACGAGCACGAAACCGTTGAGATACGAGAACAGCTGCAGCAGGCGCGGGCCCCACAGGTTCAGGATCAGGTTCGCCGTGAGCAGCGCGTGGTGGACCGTGCCCCGCTCCGCCGTCACCCCCCCCTCGGCCATGCGGTTCACCGCCGCGTCGGAGAAGCGGTCGAGGTTGATCACCACGTCGACCGCCACCACGAACGAGAACAGGATCAGCAGCATCGTCAGAATGTTGACGACGTACAGCCGCGCGATGTACCGCGTGAGCGTGGGCATGGCGCCGCCGAAAGGGTAGCCCAGGGGCCCGGCGCCCCGCGCCGCGCCCCCCCTCAGGCCGCCGCCGCCTCCTCCTCCGCCGCCCGCAGGGCCCGGTCGATCATCGCCCGCGAAACGTCGAGGTGCGTCACGAACCGCACGCGCCCCGGCCCCGTGGGCAGGATCCACACCCCCCGGGCCTTCAGCCGGTCGACGAGGTTCTGCGCGGGCGTGCCCGGCCCCCCGTCCCACGGCGAGCCGGCCACGTCGACCAGCACGATGTTCGTCTCCACCGGCAACGCCACCGAGAGGCCCCGCACGCCCGAGAGCCCGTGGGCCAGCCGCAGGGCGTGCTCGTGATCTTCGGCCAGCCGCGTGCGGTGGTGCTCCAGCGCGTGCAGGCACGCCGCGGCGAGGATTCCCGACTGCCGCATGCCCCCGCCGAACATCTTCCGGAACCGGCGGACCCGGTGCAGCAGGTCGGCCGGCCCCGCGACCGCCGAGCCCACCGGCGCCCCCAGCCCCTTCGAGAAACAGCACGAGACCGTGTCGGCGTGCCGCGCGAAGTCTTCGGCCTCACGCCCCGTGGCGGCGCACGCGTTCCAGATGCGGGCGCCGTCGATGTGCACCCGCAGCCCCAGCCCCCGGGCCGCGGCGCTCACCTCGCCGACTCGATCGACGCTCCACACCGAGCCGCCGCCGCGGTTGTTCGTGTTCTCCATCACCACCAGGCGCGAGCGGGCGAAGTGCGCGTTGTCGGCCCGCACCAGCGCCGGGAGGTCCTCGCCGTCGAAGAGCCCGCGGGCAAAGTCGCCGCCGCGCGACTCCACCGGCCGCACCATCACCCCCGAGAGCGCCGCCGGCCCCCCCGCCTCGTAGTGGATGATGTGCGAGTTGGGGTGCGCGATCACCTCGTCGCCCGGCTCGGTGTGGGCGCGGATCGCCGCCTGGTTGGCCATCGTCCCCGAGGGCACGAAGCACGCCGCCTCCTTGCCCATGATCGCGGCGACGCGCTCCTCGAGCCTCCGCACCGTCGGGTCGTCGCCCAGCACGTCGTCCCCCACCTCCGCCTCGGCCATCGCCCGCCGCATCGCCGCGGTCGGCCGGGTCACGGTGTCGGAGCGCAGATCAACGGGCACCTCGGGCATCGCGGCCTCCATCCCCGGCGAACGGCCGGGGCAGAAGGTTATCGCGACGCTCAACCTTGCGCTCCCGAGGCCGCCGGTGCGCGCCGCGCCGCCGCCGCCCTGCCCCGTACCATTCCCGCGCCGATGAACCCGCCCGTCCCGCCGTCATCTCAGCCGCCGCCGCGCGACGACCGCTCGCTGGCCCGCAGCGTCGGCGAGTTCTTCGGGCACATCTGGCGCGGCATCCGGCAGGATCCGAGAACTTCGCCGCAAGCAACGCGGGAGGTCGGCCGATCCACCGAAGTCGAGCACCGCGACACCCCCCGGGGCCCGGTGGTGCTCCGCCGCACGATCATCGAAGAGATCGAACTCCCCCGCCCGCCGCGTCCCCAGCCGCCCGGACCGCCCCAGCCATGACCACCCGCGCCAACCTCGCCCTGCTCACTTTGGCCGCCTCGACCGCCACCCTCGCCGGCTGCGGCTGGCCCCCGGCGGCGATGAGCCCCAGCGGGTTCGCCACCCTGCCCGCCATGGCCGGCATGGCCTACGGCGTCGCGAGCGCCAAGCACGGGCCGTCGGTCTCCTTCGAGAACGATTCGGAGACCAACCTCCGCGTCCGCTACTGGGTCGGCCGCGTCGACGTCCGTGCCCCCAGCGGCGTCACCGACATCCGCACCGACGACGACATGGTCGCCGAGCTGGGGCCGCGACTCAAGGCCCGCACCAACGTCGGCCGCTCGTGGTGGCTCACCGGGCTGTCCGACTCGATCGTCCGCGTCCGCGTCGACGACATGAATAACCCCGGCTCCGAGCCCATCTGGTTCGAGTTCAAGCAGGGCGGCCCGATGTTCGTCCGCGCCACCGGCCAGCCGGGCTCGCTGGCCATCGAGCCGCTCATGGGCACCCTCATCGAGCCCGTGCCCCGCAGCCTGTGGATCCCCTCCGCCAACGGCCCCTTCCCCGACTACCGCGTCTCACAGCCGGCGCCCGTGCAGCAGCCCGGCCCCGCCGCCCAAGCCGCCCCGGCCCCGGCGTGGCCCGCGCAGGCCTCGGCCAGCGACAACAACCCCTCCGATCTTCGCTGAGCCCCACCCACCCGGCACCCACCCGGCTCAGAGCCAGCCCCGTCCCACACAAGCCGCCGCGGCGTCACTTCTGCTTCGCGTTGATCCGCTCCAGGAACGCCCGCTCGGCCTGGTCGTAGGTCTCCTTGGTCCGGGCCAGCCGCTCGGCCAGATCGCGCAGGGCCGCCTGATCCGCCGCCGACCCCGCGCCCGCCGACCCGGCCGGCGAGGCCGTCAACGACTCAATCGCCTCCGTGGTCGCCCGCAGGTCCGACACCGCGGTGGCGTACGCCCGCGCCGAGTCGTACAGCAGCTCCACCTCGCTCTCGCGCGCATCCGGCCGGTACAGCAGCCGCCACGGCGAGCGCCGCACCTCCAGAAGCGTGTCGCGGAGCTGATCGGCCCCCAGGCGGAAGCTGGCCAGGCTGCGGCGGATGTTCGGCCTCTCCTCGGTCAGCAGCGTGTCCACCTTCGCCACGGCGCGATCGGCCTTCTCCAGCGCATCGCGCCCGGAGGTCAGCATGTCCTTGGCGAGCGGGGTGAGCTCCTCGTTGAGCCGCTTGACGAACGCGTCGCCGCCCTCGCTCAGGGTCTTGGCGTTCGCCAGCGTGTCCCGCACGTTCGCCCGGTTCTCGTCGATCACCTCGCGGATCTGGTTCAGCCGCGCCTCGATGCTCTCAGCCAGAGCCGGGCCCTTGGCGGTGGTGTCCTTCACGTCCTTGAGGATCCCGCCGAACTGGCCCGACCAGCCGTCGTAGTCGGCGCTGGCCTTGTCGATCAGCCCCTTGATCCGCGGCCACGACTCGGCCCGGAAGTCGCGCACGATCCACCCCGCCTCCTCGCCGATGTCGAGCATGTACGCCGAGAGATAGTCGGCCCGGCGCAGGATGTTCTGCAGCTGCTGCTTCTGCTCCTCCCCGTAGCCCGCCTGCCCGAGGATGTTCGGCGGCGCCTGATCACCGGGGATCGGGTCCTTGCTCGAGAGCTCGGCCCCGGTGCCCAGGCTCGGGAAGTTCAGGAAACCCGTGCCCCCCAGCAGCGGCGCGTTGAGGAACGCCCGCGCCCCGGCCCGCAGCCGGAACGCCCGGTCGATCCCGATCCGCACATCGATGTGGCTCACCCGACCGTCACCGTCGCCGACGAACTCGATCGCGTTCACCGTCCCCACC
>JACVCL010000052.1 GCA_016742075.1 Phycisphaerales bacterium | reverse complement strand
GCTGGGGGTGGGTGGGTGCGCCGTCGGGGGGAGCGGGAGTGCCCCGGGGCGGGGCGAGCATCGAGTCGATCTCGCCGGTGGCCTTCTGCATGTCGGAGAGGAGCCGGTCGATCTGGTTCGACAGCTCGCCGCCCTCGGGGGTGGGGTCGGCCGTGAGGGGCTCGGGGCTGTCGGCTTGCTGGGGCATGGTGTGACCGGCCGCGTCGGAACGGTGCCTCGGCGGTAGGCTCATCATCGACGGCCGCCCTCCCCGACTCAAGACCTCGCCGGGACCATGCCCCGCCACACGATTTTCCTCGATGAACCGCCGCCGCCGGCCGGGTTACCGGACGGGCTGCTGACCATCGGGGGTGAGGAGGCCAAGCACGCGGTGCGGGTGAAGCGGGTGGAGGCGGGGGAGGCGGTGCGTCTGCTGGACGGTCGGGGCGGGGTGTACAGCGCGGAGGTGGTGGAGGCGCGGCGGGCGCTGGTGGTGCGGGTGCGCGAGCGGCGGACGGAGCCGCGGGTGACACCGGCGGTGGAGGTGTGGTCGGCGACGCCGAAGGGGGACCGGCTGTCGCAGTTGATCGAGGGTCTTTCGCAGGCGGGGGCTGCGCGGTGGACGGCGCTGCTGACGAAGCTGGGCGTGGTGGAGCCGGGCGAGCACAAGATCGAGCGTTGCGAGCGGATCGCGCGCGAGAGCGCCAAGCAGGCCGAGCGGGCGTGGATCATGGAGATCGGCCCGCCGGCGCGGTTCGAAGAGGCGCTGCGGCCGCCCGAGGGGACTCGGCTGGTGATCGCCGATCGGCACGGCGCGGCGTACCGGGCTTCGGGCGAGGCGGCGGTGCGCGTGCTGGTGGGCCCGGAGGGCGGGTTCACCCCGGAAGAGTTCGATGCCGCCCGCGCGGCGGGGGCCGAGGCGGTGGGGCTGGGGCCGCACGTGATGAGGATCGAGACCGCGGGGGTGATCGCGGCGGCGATCATCCTCGGGGCGCACCGGGCATAATGGAGAGGTCCGGGGTCGATCGTTCCCCGGGGGCCTTCGGCGACAAGAAAGGAACGGGCGATGACGATTCGGGCGAGCCTGCTGGCGGGTGTTTCGGTGCTGGTGCTGCTGGCGGGCCTGGCGGCTGGCGAACCGGCGGCTTCGCCGAAGGGGGCCACGGCGCCTTCGGCGGCGGAGGGGGCGAAGAAGGCGGCCGGGGGGATCTCGGCCGAGCGTGCGGAGAAGGCGCGGCGGATGCTGGCGCT
This sequence comes from Phycisphaerales bacterium, assembly GCA_016742075.1. Taxonomy (GTDB): domain Bacteria; phylum Planctomycetota; class Phycisphaerae; order Phycisphaerales; family UBA1924; genus JACVCL01. Next base: position 13,378 of record JACVCL010000052.1, on the reverse strand, counting down.
GTCGGGGGCGTGGCTGCTGAAGCAGCAGGATGAGAAATCGGGGATGTGGTCGCGGAGCCCGGAGGGTCAGCCGCAGTTCCCGGCGATCACGGGGCTGGTGGTGACGGGGTTCGCGGCGGACCCGGGGTGGACCGAGGAGCGTTCGCGGTCGCCGGAGGCCGCGGCGGCGGTGGACCGCGGGGTGGCGGCGATCCTGGCGATGCAGAAGCCCGACGGCGGGATCTACGACCGGGTGCTGGCGTCGTACAACACGGCGATCTGCATCTCGGCGTTGGCCGCGGTGGGCACGCCCGAGGCCCGGGCCGCGATCGAGAAGGCGGTGCCGTTCCTCAAGCGTCTGCAGTGGTCGGAGGATGCGCTGGAGAACCACCCGGAGGTGGGTCGCGTGGGCCGCGAGCACCCGTTCTACGGCGGGGTGGGCTCGGGCCGGTCGGCGCGGCCGGACAACTCGAACCTGAACATCTTCGTGCAGGCGCTGCACGACGCGGGGGTGTCGCCGCAGGATGAGGCGTTCAAGCGGGCGCTGGTGTTCCTGGGCCGTACGCAGATGCTGGGCACGGCCAACGAGATGCCGTACGCCAAGGGGTCGACGCAGGGCGGGTTCATCTACTCGACGAGCGAGAGCGGCGAGGCGGCGAAGATGGGGATCGGGCAGTCGTACGGGGGGACGATCGAGGAGACGCTGTCGGACGGGACGGTGGCGTCGCGGCTGCGGTCGTACGGCTCGATGACGTACGCGGGGTTCAAGAGCATGCTGTTCGCCGACCTTCGGCGCGACGATGCACGGGTGGCGGCGGCGCAGGGGTGGATCCGGCGGAACTACACCTTGAAGGAGAACCCGGGGATCGGGAACGACGGGCTGTACTACTACTACGTCACCTTCGCCCGGGCGCTGCGGGCCTGGGGCGAGCCGACGGTGTCGACGCTCGGCGGGTCGCCGTCGGAGCGGAACTGGGCCGACGACCTGGTGGACCGCCTGGGCGAGCTGCAGAATGCCGACGGGTCGTTCAAGAGCGTCGACGAGCGCTGGATGGAGAACAACCCGGTGCTGATCACGGCGTACGCGCGGATCGCGCTGCGGGAGGCGCTCGGGGTTTCCCCATCTTCACAGCCGGCGGGGAAGTAGCGGGCGGGCGCCGGCGGGGGCATTTCGGCGGGTAGGATCGCGGCCGCGTGGGGCCCGACCCTTGGACCGGAGTGGTTGTCATGCCGAAGTCTGCCGCGACGAAGACCAGCAGCAAGAGCAAGAAGAAGACCAAGAAGCAGAAGAGCGCCGGGGCGGGCGCGGGCGGTCCGGGCGTGGGGGGCGGCGCGGCTGCGCGTCCGGCGTCGAAGGCGTACGGGAAGCTGGTGGCGGAGCTGCGCGAGGCGGCGGTGCTGCACTCGGTGCAGGCGACGCTGGCGTGGGACCAGGAGACGGTGATGCCGTCGGCGGCGTCGGGGCTGCGGGCCGAGCAGCTGCAGATGCTCAGCGCGATGGTGCACGAGCGGCGGACGAGCAAGCGGCTGCGGTCGCTGATCGGCGAGGCGGAGGCGGACAAGAAGGTCCGCAAGGACGGGGTGGCGTCGGCGAACCTGCGGGAGATCCGGCGCGATTTCCGGCTGCTGACGCGGGTGCCGACGGAACTGGTGGCGGAGATGGCCCGGAGCAGCTCGCTGGGGATGGCGGCGTGGAAGGAGGCGCGGGCGAAGAGCGACTTCGGGATGTTCCTGCCGTGGCTGAAGAAGACGGTGGAGCTCAACCGCAAGAAGGCCAAGCACCTGGGCAAGCCCAAGGGCGGCAAAGAGCTGTACGACGCGCTGCTGGACCTCTACGAGCCGGGGATGACGGCGGCGCGGACCGAGGCGATCTTCACGCCGCTGCGGGCCAGGCTGGCGCCGCTGATCGCGCGCGTGGGCGGAGCGCCGCGGAAGCCCGACACCGGCCCGGCGCATCTGGCCAGCGACATCGAGCGCCAGAAGAAGCTGGTGCACGAGGTGACGGCGGCGATCGGGTTTGACCTGGAGGGCGGGCGGATCGACGAGTCGGCGCACCCGTTCTGCGAGAGCCCGGGGCCGGGCGACACGCGGTTCACCAACCGCTACCGGCCCGACGGCTGGGCCGACGCGGTGTTCACGGCGCTGCACGAGGCGGGGCACGGGCTGTACGAGCAGGGGCTGCCGAAGGGCGAGCACTTCGGGCAGCCCATCGCCGACGCGATCAGCCTGGGGATCCACGAGAGCCAGTCGCGGATGTGGGAGAACCTGGTGGGGCGGAGCCGGGCGTTCTGGGAGTGGGCGACGCCGCTGGCGCGGAAGACGCTGGGCGGTGGGGCGTCGTCGCTGACGGCCGAGGGCGTGCACCGGGCGGTGAACGCGGTGGAGGCGGGGTTCATCCGCATCGAGAGCGACGAGGTGACGTACAACCTGCACATCATGCTGCGCTTCGACCTGGAGCGGGCGATGATCGCCGGCGACCTGGACCCGGCCGACCTGCCGGCGGTGTGGAACCGCCGCATGAAGGAGGACCTGGGGCTGACCGTTCCCGAGGACCGGCTGGGGTGCCTGCAGGACGTGCACTGGTCGATGGGGATGATGGGCTACTTCCCGACGTACACGTTCGGGAACCTCTACGCGGCGCAGTTCTGGGAGGCGATGGCGCGGGCCCTGCCCGAGCGCGACGCGATGATGGCCCGCGGCGAGTTCGGGCCCATCCTCGCGTGGCTGCGGGCCAACATCCACGCCCACGGCCGGCGGTACGGCGCCGAGGAACTGTGCGAACTGGTGACGGGCGCGCCGCTCTCGGCCGACCCGCTGGTGCGGCACCTGGAGGCCAAGATCAAGGCCGTGTACGGCGTGTGACGGGCGGTTGGGGCGATGGGGTAGGGGGGGCTCAGGCCACGGCCACGAGCAGCAGCGTGACGATGAACGCGTTGTTCAGCGCGTGCGCGGCCATGGGGCCGACGATCGAACCCCGCCACTCGCGGATGAGCGCGAAGATCACGGCCAGGCTCATGAGCACCGGGATGCCCGCGAGGCCCTGCGGGTGGATGGCGGCGAAGACGAAGGCGACGATCAGCGCGGCGACCAGCGGATGCGCCCAGCGGCGCACGCCGTGGTAGAGGGCGCCGCGGAACATGGTTTCTTCGACGATCGGCGCCCAGAGCGTGGCCAGGGCCAGAAGGCTGATGGCCGCGGGGAGGCCGGCCTTCTCGAGTTCGCCGCCGATGGGGTGCGCGGCGTCGGAGCCGAGCAGCCACATGAGCGAGATCGTCACCAGCAGGCCCAGGCCGACCACGGGCAGGCCGGCGAGATAGCCCAGGAGGCCGGCGCCGACTTCGCGGAAGAACCCGGCGACGCCGCGGCCGTTGGTGTGCCACCCCAGGCCCATGCGCAGCTCGCGCCCGCTGACGCCGCGGGCCAACGGCCAGAGGGCCACGAGCAGCAACGGCCAGACGAACAGGTGGGTGAGGTGCGGGCCGCCGGCGCGGGCGATGAGCCCCGCGGCGACACTGGTGACGAGGAACCCGGCGAGGAACAGCGCCATGACCTCGACGAACGCGGAGTTGAAGGGGGCGGGCCGGCCGCCCTCGCCCAGCTGCGCGCGGGGGTAGCGGGGCCGGATGCGGCCGGCGGCCATGCCCGCGCAGGCGATCACAAACAGGACGATGCCCGCCAGCAGGCCCAGGCCCGCCAGGCCCACGCCCACGAGAACCGCGACGAGCACGCGAAGGGACTCCGACGCCAGGGCCTGACGCTCGGGGGATGTGTCGGGCAGTCCGAAGGCCAGCGCGGTAGAGCCGAACCAGCCGTGGCGGGCGACGAGGCTGTCGCGGTCGGCGGGCGCGAGGGCGGCGGGGCCGCTGGTGTAGATGCGGCGGAGGTCGGCCTCGTCGCGCCGGTAGCCGTCGATGGTCTGCGGCGGGGCGACGCCCTTGAGGGTCAGTTCGTCGAGATCGGCCGTCAGGGCGTCGAGGCGCTTGAGCGCGGCGTCGGGCCCGATGAGCTCGCCCGCGGCGACGACGGCGCGGACACGGTCGATGGTGCTGGCCGAGTACCCGTCGATGGCGCTCTCGGCCTGGAGGGGGACCTGGCCGCCGCCGACCATCGCCTCGAGCGACTTGACGCCGCCCATGTACCGCGTGAGCAGCTTGAGCTGCATGCTGCTGATCGGCCCGGGGTCGGCGGGCAGGGCGTCGCGGCTCTCTTTGGCGTCGCGGCCGAAGAACTGCAGGCACACCACGGCGACCACGAGCACCACGAGCGCGCCCCACGCGACGATGGCGCTGACCCGGCCGCCGGAGGCGGGGCGGTTCGACGGCGCGAGCGTCTCCGGGTGTCGGAGGGCCGAGTCGATCGCCGGGTACGAGGCCGCGGACGGGCCCGTGTGTGCCATGGAGCCCGATTGTGGTGGTGTTAGGGGGTGGTCCATGCCTCGGTAATCATCGGCGCGCCGCGGCGTCCGGCCGCGTAGGAAGGGGTGTTGGGACGGGGGGGTCGTTGGGGTGGGCGGCTTGACACCCCGGGCGGGCGGGCTACTCTTGCCTTCCCGTTTCGGACCCCGGTGGATAGAGGTTCGGAACGGCACAATCTGATTCCCACGCCCGCGCCCGGCGGCCGGCCCGAAAGGGCGGGCACGCAGGCGGGTTGAGTCGGCGGCCTGTTCCGGGCTCCGTCGGCTCCCCGGCCGCGGTTGGACCCCTGCATCGCGGGGCCAACGTGCGGAGCGGCGGTCGGTTTCCGCCTCGCGTTCCCGGCCCCAGGAGCGACCATGCGTCAGACGACTTTCGCCAAGACCTCCGAACTCAAGAAGAACTGGCACCTGATCGACGCCAGCAACCAGCGTCTGGGCCGCATGGCGGTGCAGATCGCGACGATCCTGATGGGCAAGCACCGCCCCGACTACACGCCGCACATCGACACCGGCGACTTCGTGGTGGTGACCAACGCCGAGAAGGTGATGATGACCGGGAACAAGGCGGCGCAGCGGAGCCGCACGTTCTTCTCGGGTTACGCCGGCGGCTGGCGCGAGCAGTCGTACGCCGACCTGCTGAGCTACAAGCCCGAGTGGGTGATCGAGCAGGCCGTGAAGCGGATGCTGCCCAAGGGCCGGCTTGGCCGGTCGATGCTGGGCAAGCTGAAGGTGTACCAGGGCCCGTCTCACCCGCATCAGGCCCAGAACCCGCTGCCCGTGAAGTAACCCCCCCCACTCCTGTCCGACGGATCGGCCCCGGCCGATCGCCAGCCGCCGAGCACGAAGACGCCAACCCCTGCGAGTGACCCGATGACGCAGATCAGCATCACGCCGACGACCGAGACCCCCGCCCCGAAGAAGCTCGCCGAGCCGCAGCCGCCGGACGCCCGCGGCTGGTGGTGGGCGACCGGCCGCCGCAAGACCGCGGTGGCGCGGGTGCGCATCAAGCCGGGCAGCGGCGAGGTGAAGGTGCAGGTGTCGGCCAAGAAGTTCAAGACGATCGAGGAGTACTTCTCCGAGATCCGCGACCGGACCGACGCGGTGTCGCCTCTGAAGGCGACGAACCTGCTGGGCAAGTTCGACGTGGTGGCCCGCTGCGACGGCGGCGGCTACATGGGCCAGGCCCAGGCGATCCGCCTGGCGGTGGCGCGGGCGATCAAGAAGTATGACCCGACGCACGAGGCCGTGCTCCGCGACAACGGCTACCTCACCCGCGACCCGCGCGAGGTGGAGCGGAAGAAGCCCGGCCAGGCGGGCGCCCGCCGGCGGTTCCAGTTCTCCAAGCGCTGAGCCGCGGCACACCGCCCCACACGGCGGCAACCGAGCGAGAAACGACAAGCCCCGAGGGTTCGCCCCGGGGCTTGTTTCATTCTCGGGTTGCGGCGGACGTCGTCGTCGATCAGCCCGCGGCGTACATGAACTCTTCGCGGACGACCTTGCCCTTCTCGACGGTGTAGACGGCAACCTCGGACATGCTGTGGCGCTTGCCGGAGGCCTTCTCGGTGACGTCCATGGTGTACTTGACGGCGAAACCGGTGGCGCCGACGTAGGGGCCGTCGGCGGTGGCCGAGTGGATCTCGTGGGCGTCCATCCACGCCCGGCACTTGGCGTCGATGGACTTGAGACCCTTCCAGACCATTTCGACGCCGGCGCCCTCGATGGACTCGCACTTCTTGCTCCAGTGCTGCTTCCAGAGCTCCGCGTCGGGCTTCATGGCGCGGACGTGGGCGACCACGGCCTGGGCGATCTCGCCGGGCTTGGCGCCCTTGCCGATCTTCACGGGCTTGGGGGCCAGGGATTTGTCGGCCTTCCTGGCTTTCTTGTCCTTCTTCTCGTTCTTGCCGGCCTTGGGGGCCTTGTTCTTCTTGGCCATCTCTCGGTCTCCTTCGTGGTGGGGAGGCTGAACGTACCACAGGGCGCGGGCATGCCGGCGCCGGGGAAGCCCCGGGGTGGCGCCGGCGCGGGCTAACTGACGCTCAGGCGAGGCGTGCCGCCGGCCCGCTTCAGCGTGGCGATGGCCACCTCGCTCTCGGCACGGTGGACCAGGCGCTCGAGGGCGGTGCGCACGGCGTCGCCGGCGTCGGTGAAGTTGCGGAGGGGTGTGCCCTCGTCGCTGTGGCGTCGGAGGGCGGTGTTGATGGGGATGGCGCCGAGGAAGGGCAGGCCCAGGCGCTGGGCCATCATCTCGGCGCCGCCGCGCCCGAAGATGTCGTACTCCTTGCCATCGTCGCCGATGAAGTAGCTCATGTTCTCGACGACGCCGAGGACCTCGACGTTGAGCTGCTGGAACATGCGGACGGCGCGCACGGCGTCGTCCTGGGCCACCTTCTGCGGCGTGCAGACGACGACGGCGCCGGTGAGGGTGATGAGCTGGCTCATCGTGAGCGGGACGTCGCCGGTGCCGGGGGGCAGGTCGATGACGAGGTAGTCGAGCTCGCCCCAGGCGGTCTGCTCGACGAGCTGCTTGAAGGCGCCGTGGGCCATGGGGCCGCGCCAGATGAGGGGCTTCTCGGGGTCGACGAGCTTGCCGATGGTCATGGCCTTGATGCCGTGCACGGCGAAGACCTGGATCTTGCGGTCGAGCACGAGGGTGTCGAGGCTGTCGAGGCCCAGCAGCGTTGGGGCTGAGGGGCCGTAGATGTCGCCGTCGAGCAGGCCGACGGCGTGGCCCTGGCGCGCCAGCCCCACGGCGAGGTTCACCGCGACGGTGCTCTTGCCGACGCCGCCCTTGCCCGCGCCGACGGCGATGACGTGCCGCACGCCGGGCAGCAACGCCCCTGCGCCGCCGGAAGCGCCGGCGAGTGTGCCGCGCGAGACGGTTGGGCTGGACGCGGCCTGCTTCACGGGGGTGGGCGTGTCGTGGGCGACGGTGGCGGGGGCGTTCTCGAAGGCGATCTGCGCCACGGGCCAGCCTCGCGACGAGGCGGCGGCGCGGACGGCGCGGTCGAGCAGCGGCGTGAGGCGGGCGCGGCGAGCGGCCTCGAGGCCCGGGGCGAGCGTGATGGTGACGTGGCCGTCGCACGCGGCGACGCGGCTGACGGCGCCGACGGCGATCACGTCGCCGCCCTGGTCGTCCTCGCGGACGCCTTTGAGAATCTCGATCACGGCTTCCTTGTTGAGGCTCATCGGTCTCTCCGGCCGTTGGTGGCCCGCGCTGTCGGCGGGGCGGCGCCGCGGCCGCGCCCCGGGGTCCGGCGGAAGGTGGGAACTTCGCCGGGATCGCGGGGGATAACCGCCGTGTGCCGCCAAAAACCAGTGGATTTCGGACGATTCTACGCGGCGGGGCAATAGCCGGCCCAGAGGGTCGTTCAGCCGCCGTCGAACCCGCACCCTGCACCACGGAGCATTACCCATGACTATCCGCACCCGATTCATCCTGGTTCCGTCGCTGGCGTTGCTGACGCTGGCGGCCCCGGGCGTCTTCGCCGAGCCCGCGGGCGATGCCCCGCTCGGCGGCCCCGGCGTGAAGGACCGCAACACCCCGGGCCGGCCGTCCTTCGGCGAGCCCGGCAAGCTCGACAAGCAGGCCGGCCGCGGCGAGCTGGTGCCTCACCCGCTGTTCATGCGGGCCATGATGGCGCTCAACGGGCCCGACGCCCCGGCGAACGTGAAGGCCAACGAAGAGCAGGTGGCGACGATCCGCGCCATCGAGCAGGAGTTCCGCGACGCCCAGCGGGCGTACATGGAGCAGCACAAGGACGAGATCGCCAAGCTCCGCCAGGCCGCGGGCATGCCCGAGCGCGGGCGTGGCGGCGAGGGCGGCCCGGCGGGTCCCGGCGAGCGCCGGCGTCCCGGCGGCCGCGGCCCCGGCGGCGGCAACCCCGACGGCAACCCTCCTCCTCCTCCCCCCGGCGCGGGTGACGACGGCGCCCCGCCGCCGCCCCCGGGCGGTCCGGGCGGGCGAGGCGGCCGCGGCCAGCGCGGCGAGCGTCCGCCGGCGACTCCCGAGCAGGAGGCGGCCCGCGCCAAGCTCCGCGAGTTCATGGAGGCCGGCCCCAAGCCGCAGGCCTATCACGACCGCATGTGGAAGGAGCTCAGCGCTCCGCAGCAGGAGTTCGTCAAGGCCCGCATCGAGTCGCTGAGGTCGGAGATGGGCCCCGGCCGCGGCCCCGGCGGCCCCGGCGGCCCTGGCAACCTCGGCAACCCCGGCGCCCCCGGAGCGGGCGGGCCCGGCCAGCGCGGCGACATGCAGCAGTTCATGAACCCGGATGGCACGCCGAACATCGAGCGCATCAAGGAGCGCCTCGGCTCGATGCCCGCCGAGCGGCGCGAGCGGATTCTCGAGCGCCTCCGCCAGCGCTTCCCCGGCATCGACAAGCAGCTGGGGCTGCCCGCCCCGGCACCCAAGCCCGCTCCGAACATGAACGACGTCCCTGTTCCGCCCCCCGCCGACCCGATGGACGGCGGCAACTGACGCCGCGGGCGAGCGTTTCCCTCGCCCCGCCGCCAAGACCCCCGGCGCGGGCACGTGTCGACGAGATCTCTGCGTTCTCCCTTCTGTTCACGGCCCCGGAGATGTTTGTCCGGGGCCGTGTTTTTTTCGTTTGGCGCCGGATGATCATCGCTATCGATGACGCCGACCCACGGAATTCGATAATCGCGCTGCTTGCGGCTTTGAGCGGGGGTGTTTTTGTGGCACTCTTAAGGGGTGTGTTTCGGGGTCGCGCGCCCCCCGGGGGGGTGTGCCGCCGAGGGAGATGAACAAGATGAACGTGCGGACCCGTTTCGGGGCGTGGGCGGTGGTGGGCGCGGTGTGGCTGGGGTCGGCGTCGATGGCGCTCGGGCAGTCGGTGGTGGTGCCGCCGGCGTTCGCGGGGGCGGCCGGCAACTTCGCTCCCGCCACGCTCACCCTCGCGGCGCCGGACAGCCGGACGCTGTCGTGGGTGTACTCATCGGGCCTGCTCAGCGGGATCCCGGTGGGGTCAAGGATCTGGGGCATCGCGTTCCGACAGTCCTCCGGCGGAGCGGATGCGCCCGCGGCGGCGCGCACGTTTCCCCGGTACGACATCGAGATCGCGGCGAGCCTGAACGCTCCGTCGGTCTTCTCGGCGACGTTCGCGAACAACACCGCCCCCGACGCGGTGACGGTGCGGTCGGGGGCGCTCACGATCCCCGCGGGGTTCTTCCCCGGCGGCGCCGTGCCGAACGACTTCTCGGCGCCGATCGTCTTCACCGAGCCGTACGTGTACGGGGGGACGGACCTGGTGATCACGGTCCGGCTGCAGGGCGGCAGCGGCGGATCGATCGTGACCCTCGACAGCCTCACCACGGGCGCGGCGGGCTTCGGCAGCACCGTGCAGTTCACCTGGGCGAACAGCGACACCGCGGCCGCGGGGACGGTGACCGGCGGAGCGAGCGGTGCGCCGATCACCAAGATCTTCTTCACGCCACCCCAGCCGGAGAGCTTCGTGTACGGGCCGCGGCCGCTGGCGGACACCGACGCGAACAACTTCTGGGGCGCCAGCGGACCGCTCGCCGACGGGCCGTTCACGGCGCAGGTGGTGGTGGGTCCGTCCGAACTGGGCGCCGTTCCGCCGGGGTCCGAGGTTGTCGGGCTCAGCTACCGGATGAATGTGGGCCAGGCGGCGTGGCCGCCGGCGGCGGTGAACTTTGCCCAATACGACATCCGGCTGTCCACATCGGTGAACCCGCCGGGCTCGCTGTCGGCGACGTTCAACAGCAACGAGGGCGCCGATGCGCGGCTCGTGCGGTCGGGCGCGCTGCCGCTGACGGCGGGGTTCGTGCCCGCGGCGACGGCGCCGGCCGGGTTCTGGTCGCCGCCCATCGGGTTCGGCGCCCCGTTCGTGTACAAGGGCGGCAGCCTGCTCACCACGATCCGGCACTCGGGGAACGGCGCGACATTCGCACGGCTCGATTCGTTCACCAACGCGAGCATGGCGGGTCGCGCGCAGGGCATCTACAACACCCTCTCGAACGTGGCGGCGTCGGCCAATCTCACCAACGGGATGACCCCGGTGCGGTTCCAGGTGCGCCCGGCGATCATGGCGCTGGACGGGACGGTGGCGACGCCGGGCAACGGGGGCGGGTCTCCTGGTGGGTGGACGGGGCTCACCGACGACGGCGGGACGGCGCAGCAGCTGATCATCGCGGCGGCGCAGCTCAAGGGCATTCCGCCCGGCTCGACGATCACGGGGATGTCGATGCGGGCGAGGACTCCGCAGGCGGCTTTCCCCGCCGGGGGCGACGCGTACTTCGGCCGCTTCGACGTGACCATGGCCACGGCCACGAACCCACCACCCTCGGCCTCGACGACCTTCGCGAGCAACATGGGGGCCGACGCGAAGGCGGTGCGGAGCGGGCCGCTGACGGTCGCGGCCGGGGCATACTCCACCACGCTGCCGGCGGGTTCGGCCGTGCCCGACTTCGGGCCCGTGATCAGCTTCTTCGACCCCTTCGTGTACACCGGTGGTGATCTGGCGATCCTGGTCCGGCATGGCGGGTGGAACCGCGCCGATGGGCTTGTTGACGCCGTGCAGGGGCAGGTGCTCCCCAACGGCCTGCTCTACCGGTTCATCGTTTCCGGGAACGCCGACGCGGCGTCGGGTACCGCGGACTTCTTCAACGTCCCGATCATCCGCCTGCACTTCACGCCGTCGCAGGTGATTTCCGCGGCCAGGGCCGATGTGAACGCGGGGGGGAGCACCTCTCTGCCGCTGGGCATCAACGCCACGACCTACCAGATTGTGCTCTCAGGGACGGAGCTCGGGGCGCAGTCGATCCGGCCCGGAACCCTGCTCAACGGCATGGCGTTCCGCGCGAACCAGGCGGCTGCCGGCCTGGCTGCCGATACGTCGTTCGCCCAGTACGACGTGAGCCTTGCCTCTTCCCCGAACGGTCCCGCCTCGATGAGCACGACCTTCGCGTCGAACATCTCCGCCGGGACCGAGGTGGTGGTGCGTTCGGGGCCGCTCTCGGTTCCGGCCCTGCAATTGCCGACGCTGGGGTTGGCCACGGCCGCGAACCCGCCGGTCTACTTCATCCGATTCGACCGCCCGTTCCGCTACGCCGGGGGCGACCTGACCCTGACGATCCGTCACTCCGGAGCGGGTGCATCGATTCTGCCGCTCGACGCGGCGTTCAGCGCCGGGGATGGGCGCGGCACCGCCTTCCAGGCGGTGTCGGCCTCGGGCGTGGCCGCGGCGGTCGGCACGCTGCAGCCTCCCGCCATGCTGCGCTTTGGCTTCACGCTGCCGGCCTACTGCGTGGGCGACGTGGACCGCAACGGCTCGACCGCGGCGAACGACCTGACGCGGGTGCTGGTGGCGTTCGGCAAGTCGGTGGGCCAGCCCGGCTACGACGTCGACGCCGACATCGACGGGAACGGCACGGTGGCGGCCAACGACCTGACGCTGCTGCTGGTGGACTTCGGCTGCGTCACCGGGTCCTGAGCCGGAGGGCGATTCCCCCGTACCGGGCGGCCGCCGGCGTACCATGTCGGCGTGACACCCGACGGCGGCCCACCCCCGTCCCCGACCGCTGACACGGCCGCGACCGGTGCCGCCGGGCGTGCGTCGGCCGCGTCGGGCGGTTCGCCGGCGCCGCCGCCCGCGGCGATCGCACGCTACCGGTTGCTGCGGACCATCGGCGAGGGCGGGCAGGGTGTGGTGTACGAGGCGGTGCAGGACCAGCCCCGCCGGCCGGTGGCGCTGAAGACGATCCGTCCGGGTCTGATGACGCCGGAGCAGGTCGACCGGTTTCTGCACGAGGCGCAGACGCTGGCCGAGCTGAGCCACCCGGGCATCGCGCACGTGTACGAGGCGGGCGTGGACGGAGCCGGGCTGGGCGCCACGCCGTATTTCTCGATGGAGCTCATCCCCGGGGCGTTGCCGATCGTGGCGTACGCCGACAGCCGGGGGCTGGGGCCGCGGCAGCGGACGGCGCTGGTGCGCGACGCGGCCCGGGCGGTGCAGCACGCGCACGAGCGCGGGGTGATCCACCGCGACCTCAAGCCGTCGAACATCCTCGTCGACGCGGAGGGGCGGGTGAAGGTGATCGACTTCGGCATCGCCCGCAGCGCCGACGCCGGCCGGGCGGTGGCCTCGGGCGGCTCGGGCGGCGAGGTGGCGGGGACCGCGGGCTACATGGCCCCCGAGCAGAAGCGGGGCGACGCCTACGCCGTGGGGCCGCGGGCCGACGTGTTCGCGCTGGGCGTGGTGCTCTATGAGATGCTGACCGGCCGGCTCCCGTCGGTGGGGCGCGAGCGCCCGCCGCTGGCGCGGACCGATCGGCGGCTGAACGGCGACTTCGACGGCGTGGTCGATCGGGCGCTGGCGGCCGACCCGGAGGCGCGGTACCGCTCGGCGGGCGAGCTGGCCTCGGCCCTGGGCCGGCTGATGAAGGGCCAGCCGGTGCCGCCGGCGGGGGCGGGGCTGTGGCGGCGGGTGTCGGGGTGGTGGGCATCGGTGCTTGCGCGACGGGCGGCGTGGGTGGCGGCGGTGTGGGTGGTGGTGGCTTCGGTGGCTTCGATGCTGCTGACCGGGGCGGTGTCGGACGCCGGGATCGGCGCGGCGGTGCAGCGGGCGGTGATGGGGTCCGGCGGTGCCGCGGGCCCGCTGGAGCGGGTGCGGCTGATCGCCATCAAGGCGACGCTCGACGCCCGGCTCGAGGGGCTGTGCCGCGACGCGGGCATCGAGGGGGTGTCGGTGGGGAATCTTCAGTCGTTGCGGCGGGTGCACGCGCGGCTGCTCGACCGCCTGGCGGGTGCGGCGCCGACGGCGGTGGTGTTCGACATCACGTTCGCGCGGCCGTCGCCGTTCGACGACGAGCTGGCGGCGTCGGTGGGGCGTTTGGTGCGGGCGGGAGTGCCGGTGGTGGTCGCCGAGCGCCGCTGGGGGCCCGACGCCGAGGCGCCGGGGGTGATCGACCCGCTCCTGCCGGCGGGGCGCCCGGGGGGGGGGGCGTCGG
>JACVCL010000051.1 GCA_016742075.1 Phycisphaerales bacterium | reverse complement strand
CGCGCGGGGGGGGGGAGGGGTGGGGGGCGGAGGGGGTGGGGGTGGGGTGCGCGGGGGGGGGTGGTTGGGGGGCGGGCGCCCCGGACGCCGCGGGCCGCCGGCGACGCTCGCCGGCCCCCGCCGCCGCCGGTTGCGACGGAGACGGCTCGTTGAAGAAGCTTCGCGGCATTCCTGTGGCTCCCGGCGTGGTGATCGGCACGGCGATCGTGCTCGATGACACGCGGCTGCGCATTCCGAGGCGGGTGCTCCCGCCGGCGGCGGCGTCGCGCGAGCGGCAGCGGCTGACCGACGCGATGGAGGCCTCGCTGGCCGACCTTGAGCACCTCCGGCAGACGGCCGAGTCGCAGCTGGGGGTCGAGGCGGCCAAGGTGTTCGCGTTCCACCAGGGTCTGCTGCGCGACAAGTCGCTGACGGGGCCGATGCTCAAGCGGATCGAGGCCGAGCAGGTGCAGGCCGAGTTCGCGGTGCAGGAGCAGTTCCGGGCGCTGGCCGACCTGTTTGCGCGGATGCCCGACCCCGCGTTCCGCACGAAGGTCGACGACGTGTGGGATCTTGAGCGTCGGGTGCTGAGGCATCTGATCGGCGAGCACCAGGCCGAGTGCAACGTGCGCGACGGCACGGTGGTGCTGGCCAGCGAGCTGACGCCGACACAGACGGCCAGCTTCGACCGCACGAAGGTGCTGGGGTTCGGGACCACCACGGGCGGGCCGACGTCGCACGCGGGCATCCTGGCGCGGGCGCTGGGCAAGCCGGCGGTGTTCGGGATCGAGAACCTCACGGAGGAGGCCGACGACGGCGACACGGTGATCCTCGACGGCGACCGCGGGCTGGTGATCCTCGAGCCCGACGACGAGACGCTGCTGGCGTACCAGGGCTTCATGCAGCGGGCCCAGAGCGTGCGGCTGGAGCTGGCCGAGATCGCCTCGCTCGAGCCCGTGACCACCGACGGCTGCCGCATCGAACTCATGGCGAACATCGAGTTCTCCTACGAGATACCGGCGGTGATCGAGAACGGCGGCGACGGCGTGGGCCTGTTCCGCACCGAGTTCCTGTGGCTGACCAGCGACCACGAGCCGACGGAGGAGGAGCAGCTGGCCGAGTACTCCGCGGCGGTGTCCAACTGCGCGGGCCGGCCGCTGACGATCCGCACCTTCGACCTGGGGGCCGACAAGCAGACGCAGGAGCGCCAGGACAGCGGCGAGCGCAACCCGTTCCTGGGCTGCCGCTCGATCCGCTACTGCCTGCAGAACATCCCGATGTTCAAGACGCAGCTCCGCGCGATCCTCCGGGCGAGCGCGCTGGGGCCCATCCGCGTGATGTTCCCGCTGGTCAGCAACACCATGGAGCTGCGCCAGGCCAAGATGCTCATCCACGACGTGATGGAGGACCTCACCGAGGCCGGGATGCCCTTCGACGCCAAGGTGCCGCTGGGGATGATGGTCGAGGTGCCCTCGGCGGCGCTGATGGCCGCCACCTTCGCCCGCGAGGTCGACTTCTTCTCGATCGGCACCAACGACCTGGTGCAGTACACCCTGGCGGTCGACCGGACCAACGAGAAGGTGGCGGGGCTGTACTCGGCGGGGAACCCGGCGGTGCTGAAACTGATCAAGGACGTGGTCCGGGCGGGCCGTCGGCAGGGAATTTCGGTTTCCTGCTGCGGTGAGACCGCCGGCGACGCCGAATACACGATGTTGCTCATCGGGCTGGGTCTGCGTAACCTTTCCGTGACGCCGAGCCGGATACCCTACCTAAAAAGGGTGGTCCGAAGTGTGAGCGTGCCCCAGTGCGAGCGGCTGGCCCGAACGGTCGGCTCGTTCGATTCCGAACGGCAAGTGACCGCGTTTCTGCGGGATCAAGCCAGGAGACTCTTCCCCGAGTTGTTCGACGGGCGTGCCGTCGACGAGCGGTCCTGAGGCGTCGGCGGCCCTTTCGGGCCCCGGGCGTCCGCCGCACTCGGAACGAACTACGCCGGGTCGCGTCCCGTGCCGCTGCGCCCCCTTGCCGGGGCGCGCCGCGGGGGGGCGGCCGGCGCCGCCGTCGGGCCACGGGCAGCGCGAGCGCGCCCCGGGCCACGATGGCGGGACACCCGCCCGCGCCGGAGCGGCGCGCCCCAGAGGGGCTGCGCCGGGCGCGGGCTCAGTGCGAGGCGGCCGAGCCTTTGCCCATGTCCAGCGAAGCGACCACCCCCTCCCACGCCGATCCTCGGCGAGGGCCGGTGTGCGCCCGCAGGCGGGGTGAGTCTCGGTCCGCACGCGCAGCGTGAGGAACCATGGCCGAGAAGACCACCAAGCGGATGATCATCAATTACGTCCCGGGCGAGGAGTGCCGCGTGGCGCTCACCAGCGAGGGGCGTCTGGACGAACTGCACGCCGAGAAGACCTCGGCGGTGTCGTTCGTGGGCAACATCTACGTGGGCCGGGTCACGAACGTGGAGGCGTCGATCCAGGCGGCGTTCGTGGACTTCGGTCTGGAGCAGAACGGGTTTCTGCACATCTCCGACCTGCACCCGCAGTACTTCCCGGGCGAGGACGGCGAGACCAAGGAGCTGATCGGGAAGAAGACGCCGCGGCGCGAGCGGCCGCCGATCCAGCAGTGCCTGCGCCGCGGGCAGGAGATCCTCGTGCAGGTGCTCAAGGAGGGCATCAGCACCAAGGGCCCGACGCTGACGAGCTACCTCTCGATTCCCGGGCGGTACCTGGTGATGCTGCCGAACATGGACCGCGTCGGCGTGAGCCGGAAGGTGGAGGACGACGAGACCCGCCAGCAGATGAAGAAGATCCTCGATCAGCTCGAGCTGCCCGAGGGCTTCGGTTTCATCGTGCGCACGGCGGGGATGGACCGGACCAAGGCCGAGCTCAAGCGCGACCTGGCGTACCTGCAGCGGCTGTGGAAGGACCTCGAGAAGCGCCGCAAGGGCGGCAGCGGCCCGCGGCTGCTGTACGCCGAGAGCGACCTGCTCATGCGTGTGCTGCGCGACAACTGGACGAGCGACATCGACGAGATCATCATCGACAACGAGCACGCGCTGAACCGCGCGTCGCGGTTCATGAAGATCGTGGCGCCGCGGTGGGACACCCGGCTTCTGCACTACAACCAGCAGGCGCCGGTGTTCCACGCCTTCGGCGTCGAGGCCCAGATCCAGCAGATCCACGCCCGCGAGGTGCCGCTGCACTCCGGCGGGTACCTGGTGATCGACGAGGCCGAGGCCCTGGTGGCGATCGACGTCAACAGCGGCAAGATGCGCGACAACCGCGACGCCGAGACCACCGCGTACAAGACCAACCTTGAGGCCATCGAGGAGATCGCCCGCCAGCTGCGCCTGCGCGACGTGGGCGGGCTGGTGATGTGCGACCTCATCGACATGTCCAAGCGCAGCAACCGCAAGGACATCGAGACGCGGTTCAACGCCCTGCTCAAGAACGACCGCGCGGCGACCAAGGCCCTGCCGATTTCCGACTTCGGCGTCATCGAACTGACGCGCCAGCGCGTCAAGGGCTCGTTCCGCAGCCAGCACTTCGCCAAGTGCGCCCGCTGCGACGGGCGCGGCCTTGTCCGCAAGCCCGACAGCGTGGCCGCCGACGCCCTGCGTGATCTGTCCGCCCTCCTGCAGCACGACAAGGTGGCCAAGGCCGAGCTGGTCATCCCCGCGGCGGTCGCCGGCGAGCTGCTCAGCGGCAAGCGGCACGCGCTGTCGCGCCTCGAGCACCACACCCGCAAGGCCGTGGCGGTGCGCATCTCGCCCGACATGGCCGCCGACCGGTTCACGCTCTACGCCTACGACGCCGACGGCGCCGACATCGAGATCGAGCGGCTGCCCAAGATCAAGATCCCGCGCGACCTGCCGCAGATCGAGTTCGCCCCCGCCGCCAAAGAGGGCGACGACTGGGCGGTCGACACCTCGCGCGAGGTCGAGCCCGAGGTCATCCCCGAGCCCGCCGCGGCCCCCGAGCCGACCGGCGTGCTGGGCTTCGACGACATCCTCGACGCCGACGACGCCGAACTCGACGCCGAGGCCGCGGGCGGGCGGGGCGAGCCCGGCGGCGAGGGCGGGGGGCGTCGCCGCCGGCGTCGCCGCCGCCGTGGCGGCCGAGGCCGCGGAGAGGGCACGCCCGGCCCCGACGGCGCTCCGCTCGCCGAGACCGGCCAGCCGGCGCCGGCCCGCGGCGGCGACGAGGATGACAGCCCGCTGGCTCCGGCCGCGGGTGGTGGTGAACCCGGTGAGGGCGGCGGTCGCCGCCGGCGCCGCCGCCGTCGCGGCCGCGGCGGACGCGGCGGAGAGGCCGGGCCACCGGCCCCCGGCGGTGAGGCCCAAGTGCCGATGCCGCGGCCCTCTGGCCAGCCGGCGCTCCGGGGCGATTCGTGGGATCTTCTGCCCGGTGAACTTCCGCGGGCCGGGGCCGAGCCATCGGGCGAGGTCGAGTACGACGCCGAGGTCGAAGAGCAGGCCGAGACGCCGGTGTTCGACTCCGAGGGCGTGGAGTCGGAAGCGCCGATCGGCGCGCCCGACAACAGCGAGACCGCAGAGCAGATGGATGGCGAAGTCGAGGCCGCCGGTGATGGCGACCAGCCGGCCGCCGCGGATGCGCCGGGCGAAGGGGGCGGTCGCCGTCGCCGCCGCCGCCGCCGTGGCGGTCGGGGCCGGCGTCGCGAGGGCGCTGCCGAAGGCGAGGGCGTGACACCGGGCGAGCCCGGGCCGTCGGACGAAGCGCCGTTCCAAGCCGATGAGGACCGCGCCGGCGCCGACGAGGCACCGGCCGATGAAGCCCCCGACGCCGAGCCCGGCGAGCAGGCGGAAGGTGGGGCGGGCGACCGCGCCGACCGGCCGGAGGGCGAGGGGGGCCGCCGCCGCCGCCGCCGCCGCGGACGCGGGCGGGGCGCCGGCGAGCCCGGCGGCGGAGAGGGCGGAGAGCGGCCGGAGCGCGGCGGGCGCGAGCAGCGCGGGCCGTCGTCCTCGCCACCCCCGGCCCCGCGTCAGGCGGCGCCGCCACCCCCGCCGACGATCGCGCCCGGCGGCCTCAAGCCGGTCGTGCCCAAGCGGACGCTGTTCTCGACGCGACGCCGCCTGGGCGCCTCCGAACGCGGCCGTCTGAGCGGCGGCGAGGAGTGACGCCGGGGCCGTGCTACCCTCGGCCCGTGTGACGCCATGACCACGCGCAGGCTGCTCATTCTCGGTTCCACCGGCTCGATCGGCGTGCAGACGCTGGAGGTGGTGGCGCATCTCAACGCGCTGGCGGACCGCGGCGGGTATCCCGAGCGTTTCGAGGTGGTCGGCCTGGCCGCCCGCCGCAACGCCGCGCTGCTCTTCGAGCAGGCCCGTTCGTTCGGCGTGCCGACGGCGGCGCTGGCGGAGGACGACGGTTCGGCCCCACCGCCGCCGGGGCTGTCGGTGCGGCGCGGCCCCGACGCCGCCGAGGGCCTGATCGAGGACACCAGTCCGGACATCGTGCTGGCGGCGATGGTGGGCTTCGCCGGTCTGCCGGCGACGCTGGCCGCCGCCCGCCGGGGCCTGCGGATCGCGCTGGCGAACAAGGAGACGCTCGTGGCCGCGGGCTCGCTGGTCACCGAGGCGTGCGGGCGGAGCGGTGCGGCGCTGCTGCCGGTCGACTCGGAGCACTCGGGGGTATGGCAGTGCCTGCTGGCGCACCACGCCGGCGGCGAGGTGCCGCCGACCCGCGTGGGCCCCGCGGTCGAGCGTGTGGTGCTGACGGCCTCGGGCGGCCCCTTCCGCGCCTGGGCCAAGGAGCAGATCGACAGCGCGACGCCGGAGCAGGCCCTCAAGCACCCCACCTGGAGCATGGGCGCCAAGGTGACGATCGACTCGGCCTCGCTCACCAACAAGGCGCTGGAGCTGGTGGAGGCCCACTGGCTCTTCGGCCTGCCCTCGGCGCGTCTGGGCGCGCTGGTGCACCCGCCGTCGATCGTCCACGCGATCGTCGAGTTCGCCGACGGCTCGGTGGTGGCCCAGCTGGGCGCCCCCGACATGCGGACGCCGATCCAGTACGCCCTGGCGCACCCGCGCCGACCGGCGGGGGTGTCGCGCAAGTCGTCGCCGCTGGACTGGCGCAGCTTCGAGTTCGAGCCGCCCGACACCGATCGCTTCCCGGCGCTGCGGCTGGGTTTCGAGGTCATCGACCGCGGCGGGTCGGCCGGCGCGGTGTTCAACGCGGCCAACGAGGCCGCGGTGGAGGCCTTCCTCGCCCGGCGGATCCCCTTCGGCGCCATCCCGCGCCTCAGCGAGGCGGCGCTGCGCGAGGTCGGCGCCTCGCCCCTGCGCGACCTCGCCGACGCGCTGGCCGCCGACGGCGAGGCCCGCCGCTTCGTCGCCTCGCGCCTGGCCTGAGCGGCCCGCGGCGGCCCCTACACTCACCGCATGCTCGACTCGCTCACGCAGGTGTGGAACGTGATTCTCGTGGTCGTCGGCTTCGGGCTGGTGATCGCCATCCACGAGCTGGGGCACTTCCTGGCGGCCCGGTGGGCGGGCATCCGGGTGCACGCGTTCGCGATCGGCTTCGGCCGGGCGGTGTGCTCGTTCCGGCGGGGCATGGGCTTCCGCCGCGGCTCGACCGAGCCCGACTACTTCCGCGCCCTCAAGGCCGGGCAGGCCTGGGCGGTCAGGGCTTCGCCCACCGAGTACCGCCTGAACTGGTTCCCCTTCGGCGGCTACGTGAAGATGCTGGGCCAGGACGACGCCGACCCCACCGCCGTCAGCGATGCGCCCGACTCGTTCACCAGCCAGTCGGTGCCCAAGCGGCTGGTGGTGATCTCGGCCGGTGTGGTCTTCAATCTCATCACCGCGGCGCTGCTCTTCATGCTCGTGTACCGCGTGGGCATCAGCGAGCCCGCGCCCATCGTGGGCGACGTGGCGCCGGGCTCGCCGGCCCGGCAGGCCGGGCTGCTCCCCGGCGACATCGTCCGCTCGGTCGACGGAACCCGGGTGAACTCGTTCACCGACCTGTCGGTGACGTCGGCGATGGCGGCGCCGGGCGCGGCGCTCCGCATCGCCGCCGAGCGGCGCGGCCCCGACGGCGCGCTCCGCCCTGTCGAGATCACCGCCACGCCTCGGCCGCGCGAGAGCCGCGACGAGATGCGCGGCATCCTGCAGCTGGGCGTGGCACCTGCCCAGTCGGCCGCCATGGAGAAGCTGCCCGCCACCGCCGGCGCGAGGATCGAGTACCGGGCCGTTCAGGCCCGCGCCGGCTTGGCCGACGTCGAGGCCGCCTCCACGCTCACCGCCGTCGACGGCGTCTCCGTCGCGGCCCACGGGGCGCCGCCCCTGCTGCTGCCGCTGATCGAGGCCCTCGAGCAGTCCGGCGGCCGCGCCGTGAACGCCACGTTCCGCGGCCCGGAGCGCGGCGAGCGGACGGTCGCCCTCGCCCCCGAGGCCCGCCTGCAGACCGCGTGGGCCCAGGTCGACGGCGAGCCCCGGCCCTTCGAGCACCTGCTCGGATTTGCACCCGTGCTGTCGGTGCACTCGGTCAGCGTGCGGGCCGCCGAGCTCGGCAACAGCGGCAAGCTGCAGCCGGGCGACGTGTTCGTGCGCCTCGGATCGCTCGACTGGCCGTCGGTCCCCGCGGGCATCGGGCAGATCCGCGGCGCCCGGGGCGGTCAGATCGAGGCCGCGGTTCTGCGCTCCGGCGCGGCGGTGAGCCTGACGCTGAAGGTCTCGCGCGACGGGCAGGTGGGCTTCGTGCCCACGGGCTGGACGGGCTCGGCCGTCGTCACGCCGCTGCGTGCCGCCCTGGCCCCGCCCCCAGACGAGCCCGGGGCGCCGGCGCCCCGCGCCGAGGACCTGGCGGCCGGCCGCCTGTTCCCGGCGGTGCTGCCCGGGCTGCGGATTGTCGGCGTCGGCGACGCGCCGGTGACCGATTTCGCCTCGCTGCGCGGGGCGCTCCGCGGCGCCGCCCGCGCCGGCGAGGCCGCCGAGATCGCCCTCAAGACCGCCACGGTGCGCATCGGGCCCGACGGCCGACCCGCCGACGGCCCGGCCGAGACGGTCACGCTCCGGCTGAGCGCCGCCGACACCACGGCGCTGCACGCGCTGGGCTGGGGTGCCCCGGCCGATCTGCGGGCGCTCTTCCCGCTCGCCGAGGTCACGCTCGTGGCGGCCAACCCCATCGACGCGGTGCGCATGGGCCTGGAGAAGACCCGCAACATCATCCTGACCACCTACCTCACGTTCGTGCGGCTGTACCAGGGCACGGTGCAGGTGACGCACATGAAGGGGCCCGTGGGCATCACCGACGTGGGCTCGCGGTTCGCCGGCCAGGGGTTCATCTACCTGCTGTTCTTCCTGGCGCTCATCTCGGTGAACCTGGCGGTGGTCAACTTCCTGCCCATCCCCATCACCGACGGCGGGCACGCCCTGCTGCTGCTGTACGAGGGCGTCCGCGGCAAGCCCGCCCCGGCGGTGGTGCAGAACGCCCTCACCCTCATCGGGTTGGTCCTCATCGCGTCGGTGTTCCTGCTGGTGACGTTCAACGACATCGTGAACCTCTTCCGCTGACGGCCGCGGGCGCGCCGCCGGAAGGGGGGGCGCCGCGGGGCCCTGTGCCGCCCGGGGCCCAGATTGGCGGGCCCCCGCCCCCGGTTTAGACTGTTTTCAGCGCGGCCTGGTGGGAACCCGATCCTCGCCGCGGAATCGGTCCGTACCCCGAACCTCTGGCCGCACCCTCCGCCCGTTCGCCACACCCCGTGGCCGGGCCCGCGGGCGGACGGAAAGGAGTTGTCGGTTTCCATGGCCTACACCACCGAGCAGCTTCGGAACATCGCGCTGGCCGGGCACGCCTTCGCGGGCAAGACCACCCTCGTCGAGGCCATCCTGCACGAGGCCAAGGTCATCGGCCGCAGGGGCACCGTCGAGGAGGGCACCACCGTCTCCGACTTCGAGCCCGAGGAGAAGCAGCACAAGCACTCGCTCAACGCGTCGATCGTCAACTTCGACTACGAGGGCAAGCACTTCAACGTCATCGACACCCCGGGCTACCCCGACTTCATCGGGCAGGCCGTCAGCGTCTTCCCAGCCGTCGAGACGGTGGCGGTGGTCGTCGGCGCCGACCGCGGCGTGCAGAACATGACCCGCCGCCTGATGGCCATCGCCGGCGAGCGCCGGCTGGCCCGCATGATCATCGTCAACAAGATCGACGAGCACGTCGGCCGGCTCGAAGAGCTGCTCGAGCACCTCCGCGAGACCTTCGGGCCCGAGTGCCTGCCCATCAACCTGCCGACGCCCGACGGCAGCGACGTGGTCGACCTCTGGGAGCACTCCGACGGCAAGGTCGCGTTCATGGGCGCCGGCGAGGGCCACCGCCGCCTCGTCGAGCAGGTCATCGACGTCGACGAAGAGCTCATGGCCCGCTACCTCGAGCAGGAGAAGTCGGTCACCGTCGAGCAGCTGCACGACGCCTTCGAGCGGGCCCTGCGCGAGAGCCACCTCATCCCCGTGCTGTTCTGCTCGGCCAAGACCGGCGCCGGCCTCGCCGACCTGCTGCACCTCATGGCCAACCTCGCCCCCAACCCGCTGGAGGGCAACCCCCCGCCCTACCTCATGACGCGCCAGGACGGCCAGACCATCGACTGGTACCCCACCCAGGACCTCCAGCACGAGACCCTCGCCCACGTCTTCAAGATCACCAGCGATCAGTTCGTGGGCAAGATGAGCTTCGCCCGCGTCCACCAGGGCAAGATCACCGCCGGCGCCTCCCTCTGCCTCGACGACGCCAAGAAGCCCGTCCGCATCGGGCACATCTTCCGCGTCCGCGGCAAAGACCACACCGAGATGACCGAGGCCATCCCCGGCGACATCATCGCCATCCCCAAGGTCGAGGAGCTGCACTTCAACGGCGTGCTCCACGCCAGCCACGACCTCGACAGCCTCAAGGCCAAGCCGATGCCCCTGCCCCGCCCCATGTACGGGCAGGCCGTCGAGACCAAGAACAAGGCCGACGAGGCCAAGTTCGGGCAGATCCTCGCCAAGATGGCCGAGGAGGACCCGACCTTCACCATCGACCGCGTCGCCGCCACGCACGAGACCGTCGTCCGCGGCATGGGCGAGCTGCACCTCCGCGTCGTCTTCGAGAAGCTCAAGGGCAAGTACAAGCTCGACCTCGACCACCGCGCCCCCAAGGTGGCCTACAAGGAGACCATCACCTCGAAGGCCGACGGCCACCACCGCCACAAGAAGCAGACCGGCGGCGCCGGCCAGTTCGGCGAGGTCTACCTCCGCGTCGAGCCCCTGCCCTCCGACCACCCCGACGGCTTCGAGTTCGTCAGCGAGGTCGTCGGCGGCACCGTGCCCCGCCAGTACTGGCCCGCCGTCGAGAAGGGCTGCCGGCAGGTCATGGCCGACGGCGCCATCGCCGGCTACCCCATGACCGGCGTCCGCGTGGTGCTCTACGACGGCAAATACCACGACGTCGACTCGAAGGAAGTCGCCTTCGTCACCGCCGGCAAGCGCGCGTTCATCGACGCCGTCACCAAGGCCAAGCCCGTGCTCATGGAGCCCTGGGTCAGCGTCGAGATCACCGCCCCCTCCGGCAAGATGGGCGACATCGCCGCCGACATCAGCGGCAAGCGCGGCCAGGTGCAGTCCACCGACATGCTCCCCGGCGACCAGATGCTCGTGAAGGCCACCGTCCCCCTCGCCGAGATGAGCGCCTACTCCAACCAGCTCAAGAGCATGACCGGCGGCCAGGGCTCCTTCGTCATGGATTACAGCCACTTCGAGCGCACGCCACCCAGCGTCCAGCAGTCCGTGGTCGCCGCGTTCAAGCCCAGGGCCGAGGAAGACTGATCGCGCGGGGAACGTGAGCCCGACCGTGGCCGGGGCGTCCGATAAGCGCCCCGGCGCTGCGGCTGCGCGCCCGCATCCCGGTACGCCCTAAGATCCGCGCACCGCGATCGGTACCCCTTCTGAGAGCCGCTGGCATGAAGACCGCCCGACGTCTGCTCGCTGTCATCGCCGCCGCCATGTGCACGTTCGCGGCCGGTCCCGCGGCCACCGCGCGGGCCGAGCCCGCCGCGCTGCCCGCACGCCCGGGCCCCGCCGGCGCCGCCCCCGAGGCCGCCCCGCCGCACACCGCCCCGGGCCCCGACACCGTCCGCGTCCCTGGACCGGGCGACGCCCCCCAGAAGCTCTTCAAGCCCAACCCCGCCCGGCCCGAGGGCGTGCTCGGCGACCAGCTCGACTGGGCGATCGCCCGCTTCAACGGACAGCCCTCCAAGGGCGGCGTGGCCGACGTCTTCTCCGCCGAGGCGCTCAAGAGCCTCAAGGCCGAGGACTTCGACCGCGAGATGGACCGTCTGCGCGCCGAGGCCGGCGAGATGCGCCTGGTGCACGTCGACCCGGTGGGGCAGCACGGGCTCATCGCCGTGATGCGCGACTCCAAGGCCCGCGGCTGGTGGGCCCTGACCCTGGCGGGCGAGGCCGAGCCGCCGCACAAGATCGCCGGGTTCACCGTCGAGCCCATCGGCCTCCGCGCCGGCCGGCAGCCCCTGGCCAGCTTCAAGGCCTTCGACGACGAGATCGCCGCCCTCAACTACGAGCACACCCTGGGCGTGTGGGCCGTCAGCCCCGAGTTCAAACTCACCCCCATCCACGAGCACCGCACCGGCGAGCGGTTCAACATCGGCAACGCCGCGATGCTCTTCGTCCTCGGTGCCGCCGTCGAACGCGTCGAGCTCGGCCAGGCGACCTGGAACGACAAGGTCACCGTCAAGGACGAGCTGCGCAGCGTCCCCAAGAACATCTCCGACCAGCTCGTCACCGGGCTGCCCACCACGCTGGCCAACCTCGTCATCCCGATGCTGGCGTACACCGACAACACGGCCGCCGATCACGTCATCGACTTCCTGGGCCGCGGCAACATCGAGAAGTGGATCGCCGAGAAGCACCCCGCGAGCGCCGCGGGCCTGCGCCCGCTGCTGGCCACCCGCGAGTTCTTCCGCATCAAGCTCGCCGCCGACGGCGACCTCGTGAAGCGCTACGCCGCCGCCGACGAGAACACCCGCCGCCAGATGCTCGACGGCGAGATCGCCCGTACCACCATCGACGACACGCTCTACAACGGCTGGGCCCAGCCCCAGTACAACGACTCGGTGGGCTGGTTCGCCGCCGCCTCCGACATCGCCGGCGAGCTCGCCCGCCTCTACCAGTACAGCCTCCGCCCCGCCCAGGAGGCCGTCCGGCAGGCCCTCACCGGCACCGAGGAGGTGCCCTTCGACCGCCGCATCTGGCGCGCCGCCGCCTACCGCACCGGCGGCGAGCCCGGCGTGCTGGCCGTCTGGATGCTGCTCGAGCGCGCCGACGGCGAGATGCGCCTGGTCGTTCTGGCCATCAACAGCAAAGCGGCCGCCGTCGACAACGAGAAGGTCTTCCCGATGTTCTTCCGCCTGCTCGAGCTGCTCTCGCGGAGCGAGATCCCGCAGGCCAGGTAACCCCGCCTCTCAGCCGCTCACGGGGCCCGCCGCCCTCGACAGCGCCAGGCACGTCGCCGCGTCGATCGCCTGCTCCGGAGCAACCGCCCCCTCGGGCCCGTCGCCGGGGCGCCGGCGGTGCACCGCCGCCTGGATGTTGTCCTCGTGGTTCGGCCGCACCACCGGCGTGTCCGACCCCAGCCAGATCCACGCCGCCGGGTCCAGGCCCGCACCCCGGAACGCCTCCACGAAGTCCCGCAGCGCAAAGGCCCGCGCCTCGCGGTGCGGCACGAACCGGCGGATCGCCTCCACGTCCGTCAGCAGGTGGCACGGCTGCGGCGAGCACACCACCCCCAGCCCGGGGAATCGGGGCACATCGGCCCCGTCGGTGAACTGCGCGTGCTCCACCCGCGGCGGGTGGTTCAGGCCCCGCCAGCGCTCGCGGCCACGCTCCAGCGCGTCCAGCACCTCCCGCACCGCCCGGTCGCCGATCGCGTGGCACACCAGCGGCAGCCCCGCCGCCACCGCCCGCGACAGGTGCCGGTCGAGCCCCGCGCCGTCGATCAGCAGCGTCCCCCGCGGGTGCTCGGCGATCGCCTCCCGGAACGGGTGCAGCATCGCGGCCGTGCGGCTGTTGAGCGTCCCGTCCACGAACAATTTCATCCCGCACACCTCGGTGCGCTCCGAGGCGATCCGACCGTCGCCCCGCACCAGCCCGCCCTCGCGGTACACCCCCACCACCCCGTCGAGGTGCTCGGGCGTCGGGTGCAGCCGCACCACCATGTCCAGCCGCCCCTCGCGCTCCAACTCGAGAAGCGTCCGGGCGAACTGGGCCGTCGAGAGCATGTCGTGCACCTCAACGAACCCCAGCCGGCGCAGGTCGGCGATCGCGGTCTCGACGAACCCCCGGTACTCCGCCGGCGTCGGCCGCGGCGTCGCGGCGTGCACCGCGTGCCCCGCCGCCTCCAGCAGCACCCCCGTCGGCACGCCCCGGGCGTCGCGCTCAACAATCCCCCCTTCGGGGTCCGGCGTGCCGCGCGAGATCCCCGCCGCCGCCAGCACCGCGCTCGACACCGCCATCGCGTGGTGATCGAACGACCGCACCACCACGCACCGGCCGCCCGAGGCTTCATCGAGCTCGCGTGCGGTGGGGTAGCGGGGCTCGCGCCACGCCTGGATGCGGGCCCCTGTCGCGATGATCCACTGACCCTGGGGTTTTCCCTGGGTTCCCGCGGCGATAAGGTTCAGGCAATCCGCCGGCGATCTGCATCCATCCAGATGAACGGCAGAAAGCTCCATGCCGTGCTCGGCGAGGTGCAGGTGGGCGTCCCGAAGTCGAGGGGCTGGTTCCATGGCAGGGTTCAGGTGGACCGCGCGAGCATCTCGTCGATGGCCCCCCGCGCCTCGGCCTCGCCTTGGGCGGGCGCCTCAAAGCCCACGAACACGATCCCGAATCGGGCCCGGACCGACAGCCCTCGCGGCCCGACCGCCACGCAGAGGGGGTCGGGCACCACCACCCCGGCGAAGCGCTGGCACAGCCGGGCCAGCCGGGCCCGGTCGGTGTTGAGGACCTTGCACAGGCCGGGTTCGCCCTTGATGAGGGAGGCGGGCGAGACCAGAGACCCCATGAGCGCATCACCGTCGAAGACCCGGTCGAAGGCCTTGGCCGAGTCGATCCACGCCGCGGCGAAGCGGCCCTGCACGCGTCCGCCCTCGGGGCGTTCGATCTGGGGCGGCCCGTGATGGGCCTGCCAGCGGTCGGTGAGGGGCGAGTCGGGCACCTCTTCGAGGGAGACCAGCAACTGAAGCGCGTCGGCCGACTCGTCGGGCACGTGCAGCACCGGGTCGGCGTGGCCGGGGCCTTCGAGGGCTGGCGCGGGCACGAGCAGGATCAGGCGGCCGGTCGCGGGATCGGGGATGAAGCGGATGGATTGCCGGTATTCCCCTAGGGAACCAGGAGAATCATCGGCGGTGTAGGCGAGCAGGCCCTCGCGCGAGCGGGCGAGGGCGTCGCAGGCGCGGTCGAGGGCCAGCGCATCGTCGGCCGGGCCGAGGGGCGGATCGGATGGCGCACCGTGGGCGGGCATGGCGGTCAGCGCGAAAGGCCGTCGGTGAGATCGTACAGGGTGCCGCAGCCGGGGCAGCGGCCGCGGGGGTCGAGGGGCGAGAGCGGGGCGCGGCACGCGCGGCAGCGGGCGGCGCGCACGGGGGAGCTG
>JACVCL010000247.1 GCA_016742075.1 Phycisphaerales bacterium | reverse complement strand
GGTCAGGTGCGCTCGGGGACGCTGCGGACCAGATCGCGCATGAACAGCTGGAAGTCGTCGTGCATGATCTTCATGCGCGGCGACTCGAACATCTCGCGGAACGACCGCTCGGCGGCGATGTCGCGCATGCGCGTGGCCCAGCTCTGGAAGTAGTCCTCGGGGATCTGGCCGCGGCGGTGGCCGAACCAGACGATCTCGAAGACCGAGAGCTGCATGAGGTTGAAGAAGTGCTCGCGGATCTCGCGTTCCGAGCCCATGCCGATGATGTCGTGCCGGTAGACCTCGGCGAGCCTGGGGTCGGACACGCGCATCTCGCGCAGGTGCATCTGGAGCTCGACGAGCTTGGTGAAGTTGGCGAAGTGCTGGGCCTTGCGGGTCTGGATGAACTGGTACGCGGCGAAGAGAAAGCCCGCGGCGATGGCGGTCGACGACATGGCCTGGAACGACACCTGAATCAGCGTGAGGGTCTGAGGGTCCATGGGCCGAGCATACGCGCGGGCGCCGCGGGTCATCTGGCCGCGCGTGCGGCGTGGCGCTCGGTGACCTGCTTCCAGTCGGCCACGAACACGTCGACAAGCTTCAGAAAGGCTTCCCGCTCGGCGCCCAGCCGGGCCTGCTCGACGGCGGTGGCGCTCGTCCAGCCGTTGGCCAGCTGCTGCCGGGAGGCGGCGGCCTCGCCGAGCGAGTACACGTAGCCCGTGCGCGTGTCGAGCAACGCGTACGAGGCGGTGCTCGTCACGCGGGCTTCTTCGGAGGGGAAGAGGCCCAGGGTGATGACGCCGAGCACGGGCACCTTGGTCTGCACCCCGAACTGCGTGTCGAAGGTGTAGAGCAGGGTCAGGTCGGCCTGCACGTTGGCCGCGGCTTCGCGCAGGTTGAGCTCGCCCTTGATCCGGGCCGGGGCGACGAGCTGGTTGATCGGGCTCAGCGACTTGACCATGGGCAGCGCCGCGATGCGGTCGGCTGCGGCCGGGTCCTCGGCCTCGCGGTTGGTGACCACGGTGTAGTCGCCGTCGCCGTACCCGCGCGTGGAGTAGCTCGTGTACCCGGCGCCCTGGACGCGGATCGCGGCGATCGAGGCGGGGAAGGCGGCGACGGGCTCGCGGGAGAGCCGGCCGAGGATCGGCGCGTCGGTCTTGAGGTCGGCCTCGGCGCGGGTGATACTCATGGCCCGGAAGTCCGCGGCGGGGCCGGGCACGCTGTACCGAGCCCCGCACCCCCCGAGAAGGCCGACGGACGCGAGCGCAACAACAGCGACGAACCGAGCGAGAGCACGGGCCATAGGGGTCTCCATTCTTTCCTGCCGCCGGAACCGGGGCGGCGGAGGCGGTACCGGGCACCCGGTCGTGCGGTTGCGGGCCGCTCGGGACATGTGCGGGCCGCGCAGAAAAACGCCCGCGTCGGGGCGCGGGCGGGAGGAGGGCGGGTTGGGTGGGGCGGGGCGGGCGGGCCCAGGACTTGCGGAGCACGGCCTGGGCCGAGGCCAGCCCGGCGATGGGCACGCGGAAGGGCGGGGAGGAGGAGTAAGCGGAGCCGGCCTCGGGGGAGGAAGAGAACGCCTTTGGGGTGGCCGCGGTGCCGGCGGCGAATGCGGCCTTTCGGCCCCCCCTTGGCGG
>JACVCL010000050.1 GCA_016742075.1 Phycisphaerales bacterium | reverse complement strand
GGGGAACAGGGAGTGGAGGGGTGGGGGGGGTCAGATGCGCAGTTCGCCGCCGACCGCGGCCTTGAGGGCGGCGGTCGCGGCGGCCATCTGCGGGTCGACTTCCTCGTGCCTCAGCGTGCGCGCGGCGTCGCGGAAGCGCAGCCGAAGTGTCACGCTCTTTCGGCCGGGCGGCAGCGGCTTGCCGCGGTAGACGCCGACGAACTGGACAGCCTCGCAGCGATCGAGCTTCGCGCCGGCGACCGCGGCGTGCAGGCCGGCCCACGGCGTGGGCTCGTCGACGACCCACGAGATGTCGCGCTCGATGGCCGGGAAGGCCGGGAGCGCGTGGGCGCGGGCCTTGGGCGGGTAGAGCGAGATCAGCGCGTCGAGATCGACCTCGGCGACGGCGACCGGCGCATCGAGCCCCCAGGGGGCCAGCTCGCCGAGCCCCAGGGCCCCGACGAAGCCGCAGGCCCGCCCGCCGATGGTGACGGCCGAGACCCGGCCGGGCTTGAAGATCGGCGGCGCTGCCTCGAGCGGCGCTGCGCCCACGTGCACGTCGGGTCCGCCGGCGGCGCGGGCGGCCGCGTCGATCGCCCCGCGGAGCGCCCTGACGCCGGCCTGGGCGTCGGACGCATCGATGAGCATGCCGATGCGCCGCGCCTCGACTGTCTGGCGGGTGTGGCGGGCGCCGTCGTCGCGCTCGGCGAAGATGCTGGCGAACTCGAAGAGGCGGACCACGCCGTCGGGCCCGGGGGCCACGCGGCCGTCCTGGTTGGCGCGGCGGCAGATGAGCAGGCTGGGCACCAGACTCGGCCGGAGGTAGGGGGCGTCTTTCCTGCGGGCCTCGTCGACCTTCACCGCCCTCAGCCCGGGCGGCAGGAACGCCGCGGCGTGGGCCTCGGTCACGAAGCTGAACGTGACGGTCTCGAAGAAGCCCATGCCGGTGAGCACCGACCCGACATCTTCGGTGACGCGTTCGCGGGCCAGCCACTGCTCGGGGTGGCGGAAGTCGAGGCGGATGTCGATGCTCGGCGCCTCGCGCAGCTTCTCGAAGCCGTTGAGGCGGGCGACTTCCTCGATGAGGTCGACCTCGCGCTCCAGGTCGCGGGCGCGGTGGTTGGGCACGGTGCAGCGCAGCACGGCCGAGCGCCCGCCGCCGGAGACTTCCGCCGAGACGCCGACGGCCCCGAGCAGCCGGGCCATCTGCTCCGGGGCCACCTCGATGCCGAGCAGATCCCAGCAGCGGGAGGCCCGCAGATCGATGACGCGGGCCGGCGGCAGGGCCGGGCCGGCCTCGATGGTGCCCGCCAGCACCTCCCCCCCGGCGACCTCGACGATGAGCTCGCACAGGCGGTCCTGGGCCATGAGCAGATCGCGGGCGTCGACGCTGCGCTCGAAGCGGTGGGACGCGTCGGTGCGGATGTCGAGCCGGCGGGCGGCGCGGCGGATGGTCACCGGGTCCCAGGTGGCCACCTCCAGAAGAATGTCGGTGGTGCTCGCGGTCACGCCGGTGTCGAGCCCGCCGATGATGCCCGCCAGCGAGACGGCGCGGTCGGCGTCGGCCACCACCAGTTCCCCCGGTCGGAGGGCGTGCTTGCGGCCGTCGAGCGCGACGAAGGGCTCGTCGGGGCGCGCCGAGCGCACGAACAGGCGGCGGCCCGCGATCGTGTTCAGGTCGAAGGTATGGCTGGGGTGGCCCAGCTCGGCCAGAACGTAGTTCGACACATCGACCACGTTGCTGATCGACCGCTGGCCGATGCGCTCCAGGCGCTGCACCAGCCACTTGGGGCTGGGGCCCACCCTCACGCCCCGGATCACCCGGGCGGTGAAACGGGGGCAGCCTTCGGGGACCAGGTTCTCGACGCCCGCGACCGACGCCGCGGCGGCCGGGGAGGTCCGGAACCCCTTGCCGTAGGGCCGCTTGAGTCGGCGGGCGGTTCCGGCGGCGATCTCCCGGGCCAGGCCCAGGTGGCAGAGGCAGTCGCCGCGGTTGCTGGTGAGCTCGACGTCGAGCAGGTCATCGCCCGAGCGCTCCTCGCGCGACTCGATGGGGAAGCCCAGGTGGGTCAGGGCGTGCTCGGCCTCGTCGGCGCTGAGGCCGGCGGGCTCGAGCAGAGAATTCAGCCACTCGATCGAGGTCCACATAGGGGCGAGAGGATACCCCCGGCGGGGGCGCCGCACCTTCCGCCCGGCGGCGGCCGCGGGGCCCGCCGGTTGGGCCAAGCCGGCCTACCCTCCGGGCGGATGCCCCCCGGAGCGCGCCAACCCGCCGACGCCGACCCGATCGTGGGCATCGACCTGGGCACGACGAACTCGCTCGTGGCGTTCTGCCGGCCCGAGGGGGGCGGCACACCCGAGATTCTTCCGGACTCGGCGGGCCGCTCGCTCGTGCCGTCGGTGGTGCGGTACGGCGTGGGGGGCACGCCCGAGGCGGTGGGCGCCGCAGCGCGCGAGCTCGCGGTGGAGTTCCCCGAGCGGACGCTGCACTCGGTCAAGCGGCTGATGGGCCGCTCGCGCGCCGACGCCGAGCGGACGGGCGATCTGGCGTATCTCCCGTACCGGGTGGTCGAGGGCCCCAACCGCACCGCGCGCATCGAGCTTCCGCCGGCGGGCGAGGGCGTGGGGGGGCGGGTGCTCTCGCCGCAGGAGGTGTCGGCGGTGGTGCTGCGGGCGCTGCGCGAGCAGGCCTCGGCGGCGCTGGGGGTACCGGTGCGGCGGGCGGTGGTGACCGTGCCGGCGTATTTCGATGATGCGCAGCGTCAGGCCACGCGCGACGCCGGGCGGCTGGCGGGGCTGGAGGTGGTGCGCATCGTCAACGAGCCGACCGCGGCGGCCCTGGCGTACGGCATCGGGCTGGGGCGGAGGCGGGAGGAGACGATCGCCGTGTTCGATCTGGGCGGGGGCACGTTCGACGTGTCGATCCTGCGGGTGACACCGCGGGACGCCGCGGCCGGCGGCGGGGGGGCGGCCGACACCGACTTCTTCCAGGTGCTCGCCACCGCGGGCGACACGCACCTGGGCGGCGACGACGTGGACCGTCTTCTGGTGGGCCTGTTCGCGTCGGAGATCTCGGCGCAGGCCGGGCGTGAGCTGAGCTTCCCGCCCGCGACGCGGCAGGCGCTGCGGCGGCTGGCGGAGCAGGCCAAGATCCGGCTGTCGGAGCAGGAGACGGCCTCGGTGCGCATCGACACCGGCGGCGGGGCGGCGTACGAGCGGACGGTGACGCGCGGCGAGTTCGAGCGGCTGATCGGCCCGTGGGCCGACCGCGCGCTGGAGTGCTGCTCGCGGGCCCTGCGCGATGCGCGGCTGAAGCCCGGTGAGGTCGACCGGGTGGTGATGGTGGGCGGGTCGACGCGCATCCCGCTGGTGCGGCGGCGGGTGGGCGAGCTCTTCGGCGCCGAGCCGTACACGGCGCTGAACCCCGACGAGGTGGTGGCCCTGGGTGCCGCGGTGCAGGGGGCGATCCTGCAGGGGCGGCTCGGCGACATGCTGCTGCTCGACGTGATCCCGCTGTCGCTGGGCATCGAGACGGTGGGCGGGGCGGTGGCCAAGATCATCATGAAGAACAGCACCGTGCCCACGCAGGCCAGCGAGATGTTCTCGACCAGCGTGGACGGGCAGACCTCGATCAAACTGCAGGTGCTGCAGGGCGAGCGCGAGATGGCGGCCGACTGCCGGTCGCTGGGCACGTTCCACCTGGCGGGCATCCCGCCGATGCCCGCGGGCATCCCGCAGGTTGAGGTGAGGTTCCTGATCGACGCCAACGGCGTGCTGAACGTCTCGGCCTTCGAGCGGCGTTCGGGCAAGCGGGCGGCGCTGCAGGTGGTGCCGAATCACGGTCTGACGCGCGAGGAAGTCGAGCGCATCGAGGCCGAGGCCCTCGCCCACGCGCGCGACGATATGACCCGCCACCGCGTCGCCGACCTGGTGGCCAACGCGAAGCTGGACGCCAAGTGGATCTCCGACCGTCTGGCGAAGGTGGGCCCGAAGCTGGAGCTGGCCTACTTCGTCGACCTCTCGCGCCGCGTCGAGGAGTTGCGGGCCCTCACGGCCCGCGCCGAGGCCGACTGGCGGTCGGTCGATCCGAACGCGTTCCACCGGATGAAGGAGGACCTCGACCGCGCCTCGGTGCGGATGCACGAGGTGTCGATCGCCGAGTCGCTGCGGGAGGGATGAAGATCAAGTCGCCGCGGCCGACGGCTCGAGCGGCCGCGCACCGGGGCGCTAGTTCCACGAGATGCCGTCGGGGGCCTGGGGGTCGAACTGGCGTTCGGCCCGGACGAGCACCGAGCGGAAATCGTGGAGCGCGTGCTCGGTGAGCCTGGCGCGCTCGAGGGTGTCGCCCTCGTCGAGCAGGCGGTAGAGCAGCTCGGTGTCGTCGAAGGTGCTGAGCACGCGGAGAGCGACGAGCTCAAGGAAAACGGGGGTCGGCAGCTCGCTGTTCTCGGCGAGGTCATCGATCAGGCGACGGACCGATTTCACTTCGACCAGCGGCCGGGCGCGCACGAGGGCCTCGAGGCGCGACCGGGCGATCTCGAGTTCATGCTCGGCGAGCGCGACGGGCGTTTCGTGCAGGCTGTCGCCGATGGGGACGAGCCGCGCCCGCCGGTACAGCCGCTCGCCCTCGGGCTCCTCTTCCTCGGCGATCCGCGCCCGGCAGACACCCTGCAGCAGGATGTTGAACCGCCCGTCGGGCAGGCGGCGGTGCTGGGCGATCGAGCCGATGCAGACGGCGCGGCGGAGGGGCGGGGCGCCCTCGTACGCGGTCTTCCAGTCGTCCCCCAGAAAGCTGGCCATGGCGATCTGATTCGAGCCGTCGAGCGCCGCCGCGACCATCTGGCGGTACCGGGGTTCGAAGATGTGCAGCTTGAGCACCGCGTGCGGCAGCAGCACCACGCCGTGCAGCGGGAAGAGCCCGAAGGCCTCGGAGAAATCGACGCGGATGGCGTGGTCCTGATCGCCGGTCACGCCGAACGATAGCGCGGGGGCTCGCCGGGGCGGCCGCGGCAAAAAGACGGCGGCCCCCGGAAGAGGGCCGCCGTCGGAGTCCGTCGGATCGGTGAGGACAGGAAGCGAGGAATCAGCGCCGGCGCCGCAGGCCGATGAGGCCGGCGAGGCCGAAGAGGGCCGCCGAGCCGGGCGTCGGAAGGGCGACGCCGCGGAACAGCGTGTTGGTGCCGCTGGTGGCCAGGGTGGTGATGGTGTTGTTCGGGTTGGTGGTGGCGCTCAGCGCATCGCTGACGCGGATGAGGCGGTTGTTGGAGGCCTCGGCCGTGACGGCGTAGAGGGTGACGTTGCCCAGGCCGTCGAGCTCGCCCGCCAGGCCGCGGGCGCCGATGTTGGCGGCGCCGGTGCCGATGGTGTAGGCCAGGCTCCAGGTGCCCGAGGAGAGCGTCCACTTCTGGATGCCGCCGCCGGAGGTGCGGTCGTCGGCCACGTACAGCGTGCTGCTGCTGGCGAAGAAGAAGTCGTACGGCTGAGGGCCCGTGGCGGTGGGGAAGCCGGGAAGGGCCGTGCTGGTCTGGCCCGAGGTGGTGGGCAGGCCGGTGCCGACGCTGAAGACGCCCTGGAAGGTCGACGAGGCGGCGCTGCCGTAGAGCTGGCCCCCGAAGAAGCCCGCACGGCGGGTGTTGCTGGGCGAGGTGCTCAGGTTGGTCGAGGTCGAGCCGCCCGAGGTGCCGTAGCGGAGATTGGAGTTGGAGGTCGCGAACCAGACGTTCGTGCCGTCGGTCGAGGCCACGCTGCGGATGGCGGCGGTGCCGGTGTCGGTGAAGCCGGTGGAGGTGTTCACGACGGCGGTGGGGCCGGTGATGTCGATGATCGCGGCGACGCGCCGGTTGATCGTGCTCGAAGAGTTGCTGATGCTGGCCGTGCCCGTGGCGGCGTCGTAGCCGCCGATGGTGAGGAAGCGGCCGTTGGAAGACAGCGACAGGCCGCCCTCGCTGGTCGCGGTGCCGCTGAGCGTGAGGCGGAAATTCGGGCCGCTCACGGTGGTGGGCAGCGCCACGGTGCCGTAGGCGGTCTGGCCCGCGGTCACCTTGTCGAAGGCGTCGAGGAACACGGCGGTGGCGTTGGCGGCCAGAGCGGCCGAGCCGTCGCCGACGCGCGACACGATGAGGCTGTTGGGCTGGAACTGGGCCGAGGCGGCGCCGGCGAGGGCCGTCAGGGCGGCCGCGGAAACCGCGGCGATACCGGTGGTCTTCATGATCTTCTTCCCTCTCGGCGCGTCGCCGGGGAACACACCCGGGGCGACGCGACGTTCATCTCTCTTCCAACCGGCCCAAGGGCCGGTGCACCGGTTTACGCCGGTGCCTTGACGTGTGGGTCGGAAGATAGCCGCCGGGTCCGGCCCGTCGAGGGGGACAGCACCGGCGCGGCACGAGACTTAGCGCACACGGCCAAATCTTGCGCGGCATTGACACAATCTGAACACTCAAGGGCCCGGCGCGGCGGATGCGCGGCCCCGTAGAGTGGCCGGGCTAGGTGGGCGGGGTTGCTGGGCCGCGGTAGTCGGGCCGGTGGGAGACCGGGCGGGCGCGATCAGGCCAGCGGGTCGGGCCGGAAAAGCTTGGTGTCCAGCGACCACTGCCGCTCGGTGAAGTTCCCGCCGAGGTCGATAGCCTTCTGGCGGTCCGGCCGTGCGGCGGTGAGGGCGATGGTGGTCTTGGCGTCGACGTTGTCGAGCAGGCTGACGAGAATCGCCTCGGGCGTGGAGGGGATCTTGGCGGCGCCGAACTCGGGCACGCCGTGGTGGCTGAGGATGATGTGCTGCAGCACGGTCACGGCGTGCTTGGGGAAGCGGACGCCGCTGGAGCGCATGGCGGCCTGAGCCTTGTCGTGGAGCATGATGGCCCCCTCGACGATGTGGCCGATGAGCTCGCCTCGGTCGGTGTAGCTGAACGCCCCGCCCCAGTCCAGCTCCCGGGTCTTGCCCAGATCGTGCAGGAACAGGCCCACCATCACGATGTCACGGTTGATCTTGGGGTAGAGGGGGCACACGGCGTCGGCCAGCTTGAGCAGGGCCAGCGTGTGCTCGAGCAGCCCGCCGAGGTAGGCGTGATGCATCATCTTGGCCGCGGGCGCCTGCCGGAAGTGGTCCATGAGCATCTCGTCGGCGAGGTACTCCTTGACCAGGGCCGCCATGGCGGGGTGCTTCACGGTGGCCAGAAGCGCCCGGACCTCCTCGAACATCTCGCCCGCCGGCCGCGGCGAGCTGGGCAGCAGGTCGCGCAGCTGCTCGGCCGTCGGCTGCACGGGCTCGATGACGTCGACGATCAGCTGCAACTCGCCCTTGAACGGCTGCGTGCGGCCCTCGGCGTAGACGAACCCGTCGACCGGCAGCCGGCGGAACTCTTCGGGCGACATGTTCCACTTCCGGGCGGGGCACACGCCGCTCTTGTCGCTCAGCAGCGCGGCGAGGTACGGGTCGCCGTTCTTGGTCATCGCCAGCTGGGCGTTGGCGATGCAGAACGCACCCTCGAAGCGCTCGTTGGGTTTGAGGTCGGCGATATAAGCCCTGGATACACCCGGGCGGCTCTGCACGCTGCTCATCGAAGGGAACACCTTTCTGGGCCGCGCGGCGGGAACCCCGACGCTGCGGCCGAACCGAGGAGTGTAACCGGCCCACCCCGCCCCCGGAACGCCCCCGGAACGACCCCAGAATGCCCCCGGAACGCCCCCGGCCGCCGCGGGCCGTCAAGGCCCGCGTGCCCGGCTGCGGGCCGCCCGCACCTCGTCCAATCGATCCTTCAGCACGCGCTCGTGCCCGCTGTCGGCGGGCTGGTAGTACCGCTTGTCGACCCCCAGGTAGTCCTGCCCGCTCACACCCCCCAGAGAGGTGCGCACCGCCGCGTCGTGGGAATACTCGTACCCCCGGCCCTCGGCCGAGCTGCCCACGCCGGGCGTCTTGTGGCGGTCGCGGAGGAACATGGGCACCGGCACGGTCTCGCCGGCCCGCACGTCGGCCATGGCCGCGTCGATCGCCGCGATGGCCGCGTTGCTCTTGGGCGAGAGGCTCAGAAACGCGGCGCACTGGGCCAGGATGATCCGGCACTCGGGCATGCCCACGCGCTCGGTGAGGCTCCAGGCCGCCTCGGCCACCATCAGCGCCCGCGGCTCGGCGTTGCCGATGTCCTCGGCCGCCAGGATCGCCAGCCGGCGCGCGATGAACCGCGGGTCCTCTCCGGCCTCGAGCATGCGGGCCAGCCAGAAGATCGCGGCGTCGGGATCGCTGCCGCGAACGCTCTTGATCATCGCGCTGATCGTGTCGTAGTGCGCATCGCCGTCGGCGCTGTACACCAGCATCTTGCGCTGGATCGACTCCTCGGCCTCGCGCAGGCCGATCCGCAGCAGGCCGCCGGGCCCGGCACCGGGCGACGAGAGCACCGCCACCTCCAGCGCGTTCAGGGCCCTCCGGGCGTCGCCCTCCGCCATGCGGGCCCAGTGCGCCACCGCCTCGTCGGTCACCTCGATCGGGCGGCCGCCGTAGCCCCGCTCGCGGTCGTTCAGGGCCCGCCGCACCACCCCCGCCACGTCCTGCTCGGTGAGCGGTTCGAGCCGGAACACCGTGCTGCGGCTCACCAGCGCGCTGTTCACCGCGAACATCGGGTTCTCGGTGGTGGCCCCGATCAGCGTGATCACGCCGCGTTCCACGTCCTCCAGCAGCACG
The DNA here is from genome assembly GCA_016742075.1 of Phycisphaerales bacterium. Lineage (GTDB taxonomy): Bacteria > Planctomycetota > Phycisphaerae > Phycisphaerales > UBA1924 > JACVCL01. Next base: position 6,104 of record JACVCL010000050.1, on the reverse strand, counting down.
TCCTGCTGCGAGCGGCTGAAGCGGTGGATCTCATCGAGGAACAGCACCGTCCGCCGCGCCGATTCGCCCAGCAACCGCTCGGCCTCGTCGATGATCTCGCGGATGCGCTTCACGCTCACGTTCGCCGCGTTCTCGCGCACCAGCAGCCGCCCCGAGTGCCGCGCGATCACCTCCGCCAGCGTGGTCTTGCCCGTGCCCGGCGGCCCGGTCAGGATCACGCTCGTCAGCGTGCCCGCCTCGAGCATGCGCACCAGCAGAGGTTTGCGGCCGTCGGAGGCGCCAAGCAGGTGCCGCTGCCCCGCCACCTCATCGAGGGTTCTCGGCCGCATGCGGACCGCCAGCGGCTCGGCCGCCCGAACCGCCTCCTGACGCCTCGCCGCCCACAGGTCGGACATGGCCAATGGTAGCGCGGCGATCCCCGGGCCCCCCCTCCGCCAAGGTTCGGGGACCGCCGGCCAGAGCGTGTCGATGCGGAACACCCGTCGCGGGGCGGTCAGGGGCTGGCGACGTGGGTTGCGGTCGGGGGTGCGGTCGGGGAGTGGGGGGGGCGGGGGGGTCAGCCCACGTCGCGGCGTTGAAAGAGGACGGTGGCCAGGGCCAGCAGAGCGATCACCTGGCAGGCGGTGTAGCCCGCCAGCAGCATGACGTACCGGGCGGGGATCGGGTGCCCCTGCGTGATGGCGTCCGACAGCCAGAAGAACTGCAGGTTGGGCACGATCGACCACGCCACCAGCGCCGGCACGCTCCGGCGCGTCGGCTGGGCGAACAGGAAGGTGCCCTTGGCCGGCGGCCGCCCCGCGGCCCGGGCCTCGGGGGCCCGCACCACGAGTTCGGGCTTCTTCACCTGCAGCGGGGCCTCGCGCAGCCGCTCGGCGTCGGACGAGGTCACCCGCTCGGTCACACCCGCACGCAGATCGACCGATTCGACCGTCAGCCGGTCGGTCTGGATGCCCGTGGGCGTCGGCGCGAAGTACAGGGTCTGGCCGGGGGCGATCTGATCGCGGGGCAGCCCGGTGAGCGTGAGCGTCATCGGGTCGTTGGGCGAGGCCATCTCGCCGCGTTCGCGGCCGAAGTCGACCTTGTCGACCGTGGCGATGGGCGTGTTCTGGAACGCGTGCCGCCCGATGAAGTGGTTCGAGAGCAAGGCCAGGATGAACACCCCCGCGCAGACGGTGATGGTCATCACCTGCCCCAGGCGCGTCGACGCCGCCACCGCCACCGCGGTGATCACCGACATCGCCAGGAGCACGCACAGCGACGCCAGCACCACCTGCGGCTTGAGGTTCGTGGCGATCGGCTGGAACTCCCACTCCTTCGACAGCGCCATGGCCGCGGCGTAGCCGATCAGCGACAGCGGCAGCAGCGCCGAGATGGTCGTCTGCGAGAACACCCACCCGTAGAAGTAGTTCCCCCAGATGCCCAGCGCGATCGACAGCAAGGCCGCCAGCGACGCGAACAGCAGCACCGGCCCGTCGATCTGGTCGCGGGCGGTCGACATCACCTCGTGCCGGATCGCGAACAGGAAGAACACGGTCATGATGACCGCCGCCACGAGGATGGCCGCGACCACCCCCAGGTACTTGCCCAGCACGAACAGCGGGCGGGGCACGGGCTTGGAGATCACCGTCAGGGCCGTGCGGTTCTCGATCTCCCGCGAGAGCACGCTGGTGGCCACGAACGCCGCCAGCAGCGTGCAGCACACCAGCACGGTGGCCAGCCCGGTGTCCAGCAGCATCTTGTTGTCGCCGAACACCTCCGTCTCCTCGGTGTAGCCCATCGAGTAGGCGGAGAGCATGGTGTTGAAGATCTGCAGGATCCCCGACGCGTACACCAGCACGAAAAAGATCGGCTGGCGGATGGCCTCCAGGAAGGTGTTGCGGGCGATGGCGAGCGTCTGGCCGAACATGCGCGTGGGGTGGGCCCGTGGGAAGGTCGGAGCGGAGTCCGACAGAGGGTAGCGGCCGGAGCCCTCCGCCGGGGCGCCCGCCCGTCGGTTCCGCCCGATCCGGCAGAACCGACCGCCGCGGCCCGCGTAAAGAGGTTGCCGGGCTCGGTTGGACAGCCCGGCCGCCGGGGGCGACAATGCCCCTCCGAGCAGGCGGGCCGGACCCATCCTCTTCGAGCCATCCGCCGGCTCGGTTCGCCCGCCGCTTCACGATCGGCCCGTGCCCGCGTGCGGCGGCGGCCGGTTCGCGACGCAGGAGACCGCCGGGAACGTATGACAGCCGACTATCTCTCCTACAAGCGTGCGACGACGGTGAGCCTCATCGGGCTCGTGATCCAGGCGGCGCTCGCGGGGGCGATGCTCGCCTACGGCATCTACGGCGCCGACCCCGCCGCCCGATGGGCCTCCTTCGCCATGCTGCTCGGGCTGCCGGTCTGGGGTTCCCTCGCCCTGGTGTTCAACCAGCACAAGCTCGAACGCCTCGAAGCCGCCGAGGCCGAGGCCTACCGCGGCAGCGCCGCCGCGGCCTCCACGGTCTTCGAGGAACGCCCGGGCGACGAAAACGCCCAGGCCAACCGCCTGGCGTGGATGCACCGCTGGTTCCTCCCCGCCGTGAGCCTGCTGGTGGGTGGGGCGCTGCTGGGGCTGGGGGTGTACTTCTGGCAGACCGTCGCCAAGTCCGAGTTCACCAGACCCCAGTTTCAGGGGTGGGCGATCGCCCTCGGCGTGGGCATCGCGGTCATCGGCTTCATCTTCGCCCGCTTCGTGGCGGGGATGGCCAAGCAGAAGGTCTGGAGCCTGCTCAACGCCGGGGCCGCCTCGGCGGTGGCGTGCGCCCTGTTCGGCGCGGCGGTGTCGCTGGCCCACTTCCTGAGCCTCGCGGGGCTCAGCGACGCCCTGCTCTCGCGGATGCGCTACGTGGTGGCCGGCGCGATGGTGGTGCTGGGCGCCGAGGTCTTCTTCCACTTCCTGCGCCTGCTCTACACGCCCCGCCGCCAGGGCGAGTACCTGCGGCCGGCGTTCGACAGCCGGCTGCTCGCGTTCCTCGCGGCCCCCGACGCGGTGGCCAAGTCGATCGGCGAGGCGGTCAACTACCAGTTCGGGTTCGACGTCAGCTCGACGTGGTTCTACCGCCTGGTGGCCCGCAGCTTCTACGCCCTGGTCCTGCTGGCCATCGGCACGGTGTGGCTCATGTCGGCGTTCGTGGTGGTGAAGCCCGACGAGAAGGGCCTGCTGCTGCGGGGCGGACGGCTGGAGTCGCAGCTGGGCCCGGGACTGGTGACCAAGCGGCCCTGGCCGCTCGACAGCGTCGTGACCTTCCCCGCCAGCGCCGTGAACGAGATCGTGGTCGGCACCCTCAAGGCAGGGAATGCCGGGCCGATCCTCTGGACCAACGAGCACTCGCCCAACGAGTTGTTCCTGATCGTTCAGCCCTCGGTGGGGCAGCGGAGCGAGCGCTCCGAGGCCGCGCCCGGCGGGGACGGGTCCCCCGGCCGGGCCGACGGCCAGGTCGGCCGCGACCTGGCGCTGCTCGCCGCCGAGGTGCCGATCCACTACACCGTCCGCGACATGGAGAAGTACCACCGGCTGGCGCAGGACGCCGCCGGGGACGACCCCGAGAAGATGCGCCGGCAGATGCTGGAGATGGTCGCCTCGGCGGTCACCATCGAGCACCTGGCGACCTTCACGGTCGACGAGCTGCTGGGCGCCAAGCGGGTCGAGATCGCGGCGCAGCTCCGCGAGATCATCCAGAAGGCCTTCGACGCGAGGCTGAACGCGGGGGTCGAGGTGCTGTTCGTGGGCGTGGCCGGGGTGCACCCGGAGAAAAACGTCTCGCCGGCCTTCGAGTCGGTGGTGCAGGCCGACCAGCAGCGGCTGAAGTTCATCGAGCAGGCCGAGGCCGAGCGGACCAAGACGCTCTCGCGCGTCGCCGGCGACGTGCGCCGGGCCCGCGAGATCGTGGCGGGCATCGACGACCTGCAGAAGGCCCAGGCCTCCGGCGCCGAGCCGGCGGCGCTGGCGGCGCAGGAGGCCAGGATCTCCGATCTCATCCTCGCCGCCGGCGGCGAGGCCGCCCGGCTGATCGCCGAGGCCCGGGCCGAGCGCTGGCGCCGCGTGACCGACGCCCGCGGCGCCGCCGTGCTGGGAGAGGGGCGGCTGGTGGCCTTCCTCGCCGCGCCCGGGGTCTACAAGCTCGACCTCTACCTCCAGGCGCTGCGGTCGGCGGCGCGCGGGGCCCGCGTGTGGATCGTGCCGCCGGGCGATACCCAGCTCCGCCTCGACGGCACCGCGGTCCAGGCCGATCTTTCAGGATTCCGCCCCCCCGCGCCCGAGGGGCCGGCGGGCAAGCGATAGTCAGGCAGTCAGGGAGAACCCTCGGTGAAGAATCTTCTGCTGATCGTGATCTCGCTGGTGGTGGTGGCGGCCCTGCTGCTGTTCATGGGCACGTTCACGGTGAAGTTCACCGACGTGGCCGTCGTCAGTACCTTCGGCCGCGCCGACGAGACCTCGGTGATCCGCGAGCCCGGCCTGCGCTTCAAGTGGCCGGCCCCCATCCAGAGCGTCACGGTGTACGACCGTCGCGTCCGCCTGCTCCAGGCCCAGCTCGAAACCCAGCAGACCGCCGACGAGCGGCAGATCACCGTCCGCGCGTTCATGACCTGGAGCGTCGAGGACCCGCTGGTGTTCTACCGCCGCTTCCGCGGCACCGCCGGGGCCGACCCCGCCGAGCACTACAAGCAGGCCGAGGCCCAGCTCACCAGCCAGCTCCGCAGCGCCATGTCGGCCGTCAGCCGCTACCGCCTCAACGATCTCTTCGCCGCCCGCCAGGGCGCCTCGAAGCTGCCCGACCTCGAGAAGGACATTCTCGATCGCCTCCAGCAGAGCCTGGAGAAAGACGCCAACGGCACCCAGTACGGCGTGAAGGTGAACCTCGTCGGTATCAACCGCATCGAACTGCCCGAGCAGACCTCCTCGGCCGTCTTCGAACGCATGAAGGCCACCCGGGCCACCCTGGCCGCCCGCGCCCAGGCCGAGGGCCAGGGCATCGCCGCCCAGATCACCGCCCAGTCGCAGGCCGAGGCCAGCAAGATCCGCTCCTTCGCCGAGCTTCGGGCCAGCTCCATCCGCGCCACCGGCGAGCGCGACGCCGCCGAGTGGCTCGCCAAGCAGAAGGAAAACCCCGAGCTCGCCGAGTTCCTCCGCAAGATCGACTTTCTCAGGGACGGCTTCACCACCCGCACGAACATCATCCTGCCCACCAACTTCATGGGCATCGACCTGATGACCCCCGGCGGGCTCAAGCCGCTGATGGAGCAGGCCGGGCTCGCCCCGCCCGCCACCACCCCGCCGGGCACCTCCCCGGCCGCGCCCGCCGCCGCGACCCCCGCCCGCTCCGACGCCGCCCCCGCCCGCGGAGGTGACCGGTGAGCAGCGCCGGCGGCCCCGACCGTCCCGACGCCCTCCTGCCCGACGCGGGCCGGGCCGGCATCGAGCAGATGCCCTTCGAAGAGCCCCGCCGCGCGGCCTCGCTCACCCTCCGCGCCGACGAGGCCCGGACGCAGCGGGCCGTCTCGATGGCCGCGGCCCATCAGTCGCTCAGCGACGCTCTCCGCGTCACGTTCCGGCTGCTGCAGGTGGTCATGGTGGCGCTCGTGCTGCTGTTCCTCTTCAGCGGCATGCGGACGGTCAACCAGGGCGAGAGCGGCGTGCGTGTGCAGTTCGGCAGCATCGTTGGCTCGGCCCTCGAGCCCGGCTTCCGTTACGCCCTGCCCCGGCCCATCGGCGAGATCATCAAGGTCTCCACCGGCCAGCAGCAGATCGAGCTCCGCGACTCGTTCATGCCCAAGGACTACAACCGCGACATGCGGCTCGATCAGCAGGGCATCGGCAGCATCTCCCTGCGTCCCGGCATCGACGGCTCGCTGATCACCGCCGACGGCAACCTCATGCACGCCGAGTGGCAGGCCACCTTCCGGCGCGAGAACGCGGTCCAGTTCCTCAGCAACCTCTTCACCACCGACGTGCAGGCCGTCTCGCAGCAGGAATCCGACCTCGTCCGGGCGATGCTCGAGCGCGCGGTGGTGCGCACCATCGCCGAGATGACGATCGACGATGTGCTCAAGCGCGGCGCCCGCGCCGCCGCGCCGGGCTCCCCCAC
>JACVCL010000049.1 GCA_016742075.1 Phycisphaerales bacterium | reverse complement strand
GGGCGGTGTGGTGGGGGGCGGGCCGATGACGGCCGAGCGGCCGAGTCTCGCGGGCGCGGGCGAGGAGGAGCGTCCGCTGGTGCTGGTGTCGATCCCGTTGGGGCGGATGGCCCCGGCGGCGCAGCGTTCGGCGGGGGTGCCGGCCGAGCGGCGCGGGCTGCCGGCGGGGCTGCGCGAGGCGCTGGCGCGTGGCGACTCGGGCGCAGCGCGGGCGGCGCTCGACGCCTTGGGGGCCGAGGAGCGTTCGCGGGCGCTGGGCGAACTGGGGGAGATGCTGCGGTCGACGCTGACGGCGGAGGCGGTGCTCGACGGTCTTCCCGCGGGCGAGCAGGTGCGGACGGCGGCGGCGTGGGCCCGCGAGCCGCGGCTGCGTCCTGTGGCGTTCGCGCGGCTTGCGGTGCTGTCGGGTTCGCCGTCGGTGGAGGGGGAGGTGCGGGCGGCGCTGGCGGATCTTTCGTCGAGCGATGAACTTCGCGGGTGGGTGCGTTCGGCCGAGCGGATGGCCCGCTCGGGCGGTCGGCCGTGATGGTGCGCGTCGAGCGGATCGGCGTGTGGACTGGTGACTGGGCCGCGGCAGAGCGGCCGGGAGGTGCGCGATGAGGTTGTCGAAACTGGCGGCGTGGTTCGTGGGTGCGGCGGCGGCGGTGTGGGTCGGTGCGGGGGCGGCGTGGGCTCAGGAGCGTGGGGCCGAGCACGGCCGCGCCGCCCCGGCGGATGCCAGGGGCGAGGTGGAGCTGCGGATCCTGGACGTGCGGTCGATCCGGCCGGCGTTCCAGGGGATGGACATGATCCAGGCCCTGACGAACCTCGGCGCGGTGACGGAGCTGCAGGAGGTGCGTCCGGTGGGCGACGGGATCTACGCGATCGTCGGCGATGCGAAGTCGATCGCGTCGTTCACCGACGCGCTCTCGAAGGTGCGGCAGTCGATGGAGGGCCCGCCGATGCCCAGCACCGAGCGCGTGGACGTGGAGGTGGCGGTGTACGCGGTGCCCTCCGACGGCGAGGTGAGGCTCGGCGCGGCGTTCACGCCGGCCGGCGCGCCCGTGCACCGCTCGCGGCAGTCGTTGGCTTTCGGCGGCGGGGCCGAGGTGGAGGCGATGCGGACGCTCGCGTACGTGAAGGGCTGGACGCCCATCGTGGGGCAGCAGGCGGTGGGGTATCAGTCTGACGTGGGCGTGGCCCGCGACGGCCTGAAAGCCCGGCTGCGCCTGGGCGGCGACGGCGCGGCCCGCACCGTGATGCTCGACGCCGAGGTGAGCAGCGTGACGTTCGAGCAGGTGGCCGGCCCCACGGTGGACAAGACCCCGCTGCTGAGCCAGCTGCCGATCGAGCAGCGGCGGACGCTGCGGAGCGAGGTGGCGCTGGCCCCGGGCGTGCTGACCGCGGCGGGTGTGGCGCAGGGCTTCAAGCCGGGCGAGCAGCTGGTGCTGGCGGTGCGGGTGACGCCGACGCCCAAGTGAGTCGCGGCCCCGTCGGCCTCGGCCGGGCGATCAGCCCCCGGCGGCCCCCGCGCGGTGGTCGCGGGGGCCGCCGGCGCGCGCCCCGCCCGGGCTGCGCCGGCGCGCGGGCCCGTCGCCCAGCCAGCCCAGGCGCCGGTACACGATCATGAGCGCCGCGGCGATCACGAGGCAGATGATCCAGAACGCCGCGTAGCCCCATGGCTGGCGCAGCTCGGGCATCGAGAGCGGCCCGGCGCCGGTGTCGAAGTTCATGCCGTAGACGCCGGCCAGGAAGGTGAGCGGGATGAAGATGGTGCCGACCATCGTCAGCAGCTTCATGACCTCGTTGAGGCGGAAACTGACGCTGGAGAGGTAGAGGTCCATGAGGTCCGAGCCGATCTCGCGGTAGGTCTCGACGAGGTCGATGATCTGCACGGCGTGGTCGAGGCAGTCGCGGAGGTAGACGCGGGTTTCGTCGGTGATGCGGGGGGCGCCCTCGCGCGAGAGCGCGGCCAGGGCCTCGCGGGCGGGCCAGATGCCTCGGCGGAGGGTCAGCAGGTCGCGTTTCACGTCGTGCAGGCGGGCGGCGTCGGCGCGCGTCGGGCGGTCGATCATCACGTCCTCGAGCTGCTCGAGCCTCTCGCCCATCGCCTCCAGCACGGGGTAGTACGAGTCGACCACGGCGTCGAGCAGGGCGTAGGCCAGGTAGTCGGCCCCACGGGTGCGGATGCGCCCGCCGCCCTTGCGGATGCGCCCGCGGACGGGGTCCAGCGCGTCGCCGGCCGTCTCCTGGAAGCTCACCACGAAGTTCGGCCCCAGCACCATCGAGAACTGCTCGGTGTGCAGCTCGCCCGAGCGCAGGCCCACCTCGCGCCAGACGATGAACACCTGCTCGCCGTAGGGCTCCACCTTCGGCCGCTGGTAGGTGTTCACGATGTCCTCGAGCGCCAGCGGGTGGATGCCGAACAGCTCGCCGATGCGGCGGATGACCTCGGCGTCGCCCAGGCCGTCGACGTTCACCCACGTCACGGCCCGGCCGCGCATGAGCGGCGCAAGCTCATCGGGCCCCGAGCAGGGCTTCTCGATGAAGTCATCCTCGCCGCCGGGGCCGTAGGCCATGAGCGTGATCGCCGGGCGGGGGCTGCGGGGGTCGGCGGTGATCACGCCGGGCGGCGCGCCCGGCGGCGTGCGGCGGGCGATGCGGAACTTTCGGCGGCGGGCCATGCGGGCAGGGTACCGGCCCGGGGTGCGGGCGGGCGATCAGTCCTCGGCCTTCTCGCCCTCGGGGGCCATGCGGACGATGCGGGGCGTGAAGCGGGCCACGGGCTCGACCAGGTCGCGCTGCGCGGCCATGATCTCGTCGATGTCCTTGTAGGCCCAGGGGGCCTCGTCGAGCCCGGCCGAGAGCAGGTCGACACCCGCCTCGCGGGCCGCGGCCGAGAGGCTCTGGCGCGTCGTCTGCTCGCGGCACTTGGTGCGCGAGAGCCGTCGGCCGGCGCCGTGCGATGCCGAGTGCAGGCCCTCGGGGGCGCCCAGGCCGCGGACCAGGTAGCCCGGGGCGGTCATCGAGCCGGGGATGTAGCCGAGCACGCCCGGCCCCGCGGGGGTGGCGCCCTTGCGGTGGACGATGAGCTCCTCGCCGCGGTGGGTGTCCTTCCAGGCGAAGTTGTGGTGGTTCTCGATCTCGAAGGCCAGGGGCTGGCCCAGGTCGTCGCGGATCTTGCCGTGGATGATGTGGTGGTTGGCCGAGGCGAAGCGCCCCATGAGCTCCATGGCGGCCCAGTACTCGTGGCCCAGGTGGCCGTGCGGCCCGGAGAGGGGAAGCCAGGCCAGGTGGTGCTGGTCGCGGGGCAGGTCGGGGTGCAGGTCGCGCGCAACCTTGGAGTAGTGATCGCAGGTGCGGGCCCCGGGGCCGCGTGATCCGGAGTGCGACACCACGGCCAGATACGAGCCGGGCGCGATCCGGCGGCCCGAAGCGTCCTCGCAGGGGCCGAGGAACTCGATCAGGCCCCACTCGACGAAGTGGTTGCCCGAGCCGCTGGTGCCGATCTGCGACCGCGCCAGCGGCTGCAGGGCCCGCACCGGTGCGGCGAAGGACCAGTCTTCGTGCAGCACCGGGTGGTCGGGCCCCTGCCCCGCGGGCCAGGAACGCCCGACGCCGAAGAGTGTCTGCCGCTCGAGGATCGCCCGCAGGCGGTCGGCGCGGCGCTCGAGCGTGCCGGCCGGTGCGTCGAATACCGACACCATCACGCGGCAGGCGATGTCGACGCCCACGGCGTAGGGGATCACCGCGTCGCGGGTGGCCAGCACGCCGCCGATGGGCAGGCCGTAGCCCACGTGCGCATCGGGCATCAGGGCGCCCGCGGCCGACACCGGCAGACCGGCGGCGGTGGCCATCTGCCGGATCGCCTCGGCGTCGATGAATCGGCGCCCGAAGATCGGGAAGCGGTCGTCCGGAGGGTGCACGGGGCAAGGGTAGGATGGACTTCGCCATGCCACCCCTCGTCGGCGTCATCATGGGTTCGCAGTCCGACTACGAGACCATGCGCCACGCTGTGGAGATGCTCGAGCAGCTGGGCGTTCCCCACGAGGTGGAGGTGGTCTCGGCCCACCGCACGCCCGACCGGCTGATGGAATACGCCGGCGCCGCCGAGGCCCGCGGCCTGCGCGTGATCATCGCCGGCGCCGGCGGGGCCGCCCACCTGCCGGGCATGGCCGCCAGCAAGACCAACCTCCCGGTGCTCGGCGTGCCCGTCGAGTCGGCCGCGCTCAAGGGGCTCGACTCGCTGCTGTCGATCGCGCAGATGCCCGCCGGCGTGCCGGTGGGCACGCTGGCCATCGGGCGGGCCGGGGCGGTGAACGCGGGGATTCTCGCGGCGTCGATCGTGGCGCTGCACGACTCCGATGTGCGCGCCCGCCTGGCCGCCTACCGCGCCGCCCAGACGCAGAAGGTGCTCGACCGCCCGGATCCGCGGGAGCCCGGCTGATGCGCGGCCCGGCCGACGTGGCGACCGTGGGCGTGGTCGGCGGCGGGCAGCTGGGCCGGATGCTCGGGCTCGCCGGCGTCGCGATGGGCCTGCGCATGCGGTTCCTCGACCCCGCGGGCGACGCCGCGCCCGCCGGCGCCGTGGGGCGGGTGATCCGCGGCGAGTTTTCCGACGAGCGCATGCTGCTGGAGTTCATCCGCGGCTGCGACGCGGTGACCTACGAGTTCGAGAACGTGCCCGTCGCCGCGGCCCGCACCGCCGCCGATCGCGTGCGCGTGGCCCCCACGCCCGATGTGCTCGAGGTGGCCCAGGACCGCCTGCTCGAGAAGCGGTACTTCCAGAGCCTGGGCATCCCCACGGGCGTCTTCGAGCCCGTGGGCTCACCCGAGGAGCTGCGCGGCGCGGCCGAGCGCATCGGTGTGCCGGCGGTGCTCAAGACCCGCCGGCTGGGCTACGACGGCAAGGGCCAGTTCGTGCTGCGCAGCCCGGGCGACGCCGAGGCCGCCTGGGCCGCGGTGGGCGGGCTGCCGTCGATCCTCGAGGCGTTCGTGGCGTTCGACCGCGAGGTGAGCGTCATCGCGGTGCGGGGGGAGGGCGGCGAGATGGACTTCTACCCCCTGGCCGAGAACGTGCACCGCGCGGGGATTCTCCGGCGCTCGGCGGCGCCGGCGCGCGCGTCCGAAGGGGTGCGCCGCCGGGCCGAGGATGCGGCGCGGCGCGTGATGGAGGGCTTCGGCTACGTCGGCGTGCTGACCATCGAGTTTTTCGAGGCTGGCGGCGTGCTGCTGGCCAACGAGATGGCCCCGCGCGTGCACAACAGCGGGCACTGGACCATCGACGGCGCCCGCACCAGCCAGTTCGAGAACCACCTGAGGGCCGTTCTGGGGTGGCCCCTGGGGCCCTGCGGCCTGTCGGGCGGGCCGTGCGAGATGGTGAACCTGATCGGCACCCGGGCCGACGCCGCGATGGTGCGCAAGGTGCTGGCGCTCGGCGGCCGCTGGCACTGGTACGGCAAAGAGCCGCGAGACGGCCGCAAGGTCGGGCACGTGACACTGGTGGGCGACGATGCCGCGGCGAGGGCGGCGCAGGTGGAGGCGATCGTGGGGGCCTAGCGCCGGCTCGCAGAGCGGCGGGGGCAAAAACAAGCCGAGCCGCCGGGGGTTCGGCGGCTCGGACAGTTCAGTCCCGGCCGGAGTGGTGGGCGTCTCTCTCTCGCTCCCTTGCGGGACACCCGGCCGAAGCTGGAGTATTGAATCGGGGCGGCGCTGGCGGGGCCTCCTCTCCGGTGCCCGGCCGACGGTCCCGAATTCGAAGTCTCAAGGCGTGGTGGAAGCGACTCATCGAGCAGTCGGTAGATCGGTTTAGTTCGGGGAGTGTACCGCTTCACTATCGCCGGTCAAGCGCGATCGTCAACAATTCTGGGGACCTGGGCGGGCTGGGTAAGGCCCCGGCCGGTCGGGGCGCGGTAGGGTGGCGATATGGCTTCGGCGTGCGACGTGACGATCGAGCGCGGCACGGCCCATGTGCTGTTCGCCTACGACGTGGGGCTGGGCGTCGAGCTGACGAAGGCCGAGCGGCTGCTGGAGACCGGCGGCCTCGGGGCTGGCGGGGCTCAGCGGGAGCATCTTGAACACCGCCGGCGGGCCCCCGAGTACCTCGCGTTCGATCCCCCGCCGCTGAAGGTGATGCTGCCGGTGGAAGCCCCGGAGGCCGGCGGCCGCCGGCTGGCACCGATCGCCGATTGCGTGGTCTACGACTTCGGCGCCGTCTCCATCGGTTTCGAGATGCCGCTCGACGGGCCGTTCGACGGCCTGGTGGGCGTCGCGGCGGCGCTGTACCGCAACGAGCCGCTGCAGCGGGCCTCGCGCGCGGTGCTCGACCGGCTGCTGGGCCGCATCGGGCCGGCGGTGAGCAAGCCGCGTGTGAGCGGGTTCTTCGAGGACTACGTGATCTACGAGCTGCTGGCCCTGCGCGACGGCCTCGGTGGGCCGGTCACGGGCGATCGGCTGCTGGCGGCGCACGCCGGGCTGGCGGCGCGCATCCTGCGGGCCGAGCCCGGCGCGATGTCGGACCAGGAGGTCGGCGAGGCCTCGGCCCAGCGGCTGAGCTACGGCGGGCCCGACGTCTGCATGATCGACTGGAACGCGGCGCTGCTGATCGACCCCGACGGCGCCGACGTGCGCAGCGTGCTCGAGTTCGCCAACGTCGAGCTGCTCGAGATGCGGCACCTCGACGACCAGCTCGACGACATCCTCGACCAGTCGCACGATCTGCTGACCGAGCGCACGTGGACGCAGTTGTTCCGCTGGCGGGGCGAGGCCGCCAAGCTGCGGCGACTGGCCGACCTGCAGTCCGACAGCGTGCTGCTCTTCGAAGGGGTCAACAACGCCATCAAGCTGCTGGGTGATCAGTACCTGGCCCGCGTCTACCGCGCCGCCGCCACCCGCCTGCACCTGCCCGAGTGGGACGCCAGCATCCTCCGCAAGATCAGCACGCTCGAGAGCATCCAGGACAAGTTCAACGCGTTCCAGACCACGCGCCGCATGGAGCTGCTCGAGTGGATGATCATCGCCCTGTTCGTGGTCTCGATCATCCAGGCGGCGGTGATGAAGTAGCCGGCCGGATTTCGGGGCCATCGGGGCCCTGTGCCGGTTATGGGCACGCCCGGTGTGGTCCGGGGCCGCGCCGGAGCCGATACCGAACTTGGGTGAACCCCCGGGCGCGGTCGCGGGTACTGTGTACGCCCCCCGGGAGGGCATCGGTGTTCGTGCGCAACGGCCGGCGGGCCCCGGCGTTCGGGGCCGCCCGGTCGGTCGGAGGGTGGGATGGCCATCGCGCGTGGGGCGCGTGTGAAGAAAGGTGCGTCGGCGATGATCGGAACCAGGACGTGCGGTTCGTGCGGCGGGGTCGGCTCGTGGGCGGCCCTCTTCGTGGGGATCTTCAGCGGCGCGGCGGTGCTCGTCGGCGCGTGGACGGCCGTTGGCCAGAACACGCCGGCCCAGCCCGCCCAGCCGGCGCCCGCGCCGGCGCAGGCTCAGCCCGGGCAGCCGATGCTCCGCGCGCCCGCCGGCCAGCCCGTGCAGCCGGCCATCGCCCGCCCGGCCGGCGCTATCGACAACCTGGGCACCCCCGCCGGGCCGCAGATCGTCGATCCCGGCACGGCCCCTCAGCCCCCCAAGCCCGCCGCCACCGAGCCCCCGGCCAACCTCGACGGCCCGGCCCTGGTCTTCGACACCAACACCCACGACTTCGGCAAGATCTTTGAGAAGAAGCCCGCCGAGCACAAGTTCCGCTTCCGCAACGCCGGCAAGCAGAAGCTCATCGTGACGAACGTCGCCAGCACCTGCGGCTGCACCGTGGCCGCCCTCACCAAGCGCGAGTTCGAGCCCGGCGAAAGCTACGAGATCACCGTCACCTACACCCCGGCCAACCCCGGCCGCGCCTCGAAGATCGTCACCGTCCAGTCCAACGACCCCAACGGCCAGCAGGCCCAGCTCACCATCTGGGCCGAGTACGTCCCGCTCGTCCGCGTCGAGCCCAACATCGTGCAGTTCGGCAACATCAAGTCGGGCGAGACCCCCAGCCAGATCTCCGTCATCCGCAGCCTCGACAAGAACCTCAAGATCACCAAGATCGAGCCCGACGACCCGGCCCTGACGGTCAAGCAGATCGAGAAAGAGCCCACCCCCGCCGAGCAGGCCATCGCCGAGCAGTTCCCCGGCCGCAAGGTCCTCGAGTTCACCGTCGCCAAGAACGCCCCCGTGGGCCAGTTCAACCGCACCGTGAACATCCACACCTCCGTGACCCCCGTCGGCGAGAAGGAGCCGCGCGAGGAGGTCGAGGTGATTAACGTCTTCGGCTTCATCCAGGGCGACATCTCCCCCAGCCCCAACTTCCTCCGCCTCAACGACGCCAAGGCCGGCGAGACCGTCGTCGGCGAGGTCCGCATCACCTCTAACTCCGGCAAGAAGTTCGCCGTCAAGGAGGTCAAGATCACGGAGGTCGTCGGCATCGAGGGCCTGCAGGCCGCCTTCGAGAAGGTCGGGCCCCCCGAGAGCTCCGCCTACAAGGTCACGCTCGCCGGCAAGGCCCCCGCCAACGTCGGGCCCTACCGCGGCACCGTGATGATCACCACCGACCGCGACGACCACGGCCCCATCCCCGTCGTGTTCGTGGGCATCGTCCGTCCGACCGAAGAGCCCAAGCCCGCCGCGCCCGCCACCGGCCCGGCCCCCGCCGCCAACCCGGCCCCGACCCCCGCTCCGGCCCCCGCGGCCCCTCAGGCCAACCAGCCGCAGCCCGTCTCGCCGATCCCGGCCCAGCCCGCCGCGGCCCGCCCCCTGCCGGCCCAGCCTAAGTAACCCCGCGATTCCCCCGGGGCTCTGGGCAGTTTGGGTGAGCGGCGGGCCTTGGGCAGAATCCGAAGATCTCCGGACTTTCACGCGGGCGGCAGGCACAGGCTTGCCGCCCGTTGTTTTTCGGGAACGCTGTGGTTTCCGCCCAACGCCCCTGCCGCGGCGACACCCTGTTCCAGCCACTCCGCGCAAGTTTTGCGTTTCGGCATGATTGTTGCACCAGCCTTCATCGTGGACACCGTGTGGACAGACCGGGCCCGTCGCTCGTGGGCGCTCGCCAACGCGTTGGCGGCGGTGCTCATCGGCGCCGTCGCTGCGGTGATGCTCGGCGGGTGTGCCGGCGGCCAGAGGGCTGAAAACCCCGGCGGATTCCCGCGGTTTGCCTCCGATCGGCCGGAATCCGTAGCGCTGGCCAGCTCGGAGGTCGTGGCCTTCGACCGCTCGCCGGCGGGCGTGCCCGAGACCTCCCGGTTCGAGTTCTCGCGCCGCGACGCCGAGGTCGGCGCCGCCGAGCGAGGGC
Source organism: Phycisphaerales bacterium (assembly GCA_016742075.1). GTDB lineage: Bacteria > Planctomycetota > Phycisphaerae > Phycisphaerales > UBA1924 > JACVCL01. The sequence continues at coordinate 5,457 of JACVCL010000049.1, read as the reverse complement.
CGATCCTTGCCACGCGCCAGTGGCCCCAGGAACCGCAGCCGGTCGAGCGGCGGATCATCTTTTCGAACTGGCAGCAGCGGTAGCGGCCGCGCCGGTCGGGGTCTGGGCGTCATCGGCAGCGCCTCATCGCTCGCGATGGCGCGACATGAGAACTATGCCAATTGGTCGCCCGATCGTGCCCCAGATCGCGCGCACGCGTTGACCGAGGTTTCCGGCCGTGGCATACTCGATCGTGGACGCAGTGTCCCCGGCCGTCGGGCGGGTCATCCCCCCGGCCGGGGGGCGCGGGAGACTCGGCCGCCGGCACTTTCGCCGGGCGGACCGGGGCCCCCGGGCTCACCACGCGTGATTCGGAGCGACCCCGGCATGGCGACGGTCACGAAGAAAGACCTGATCGATCGCATCGCCACCGACCTCGGCCAGAAGCGCACGGTCGTCAAGAGGACTCTGCAGAAGTTCCTCGACCACGTCATCCTCGAACTCGGGCAGGGCAACCGGCTTGAGTTCCGCGATTTCGGCGTTTTCGAGATCAAGTCGCGCAAGCCGCGCACCGCCCAGAACCCCAAGACCCTCGAGCGGGTCGACGTCCCCGCCCGCAAGGTCGTCAAGTTCAAAGTCGGCCGCATGATGCAGCGCTGCCTTGAAGACCCCGAGAAGGGGCGGCAGATGGTCTCCAGCCGCCTCGAAGACAGCGACGACTGAACGCCCCCCAGCCGCCGATCGGTTCCCCGCGGCACACCCGCCCCGGGACGCGCCCGGCGTGCGCGCCGCGGCCGTTGGCTCTATGATCTATCCCCCACGCCGGGCCCTCGTCCGACCAAGCCGGGGTGGGTGGTGGGAGGGATCGGAGTGGCGGTGGGTGGGGATGGAGTGGGGGGGTGGTGTAGGGGGGTGAGGAGATCGCCCATGCCGTCTATCGCTGAGCTGCTCGGGGCCGACGCCGCCCTGCTGAAGTACGAGTCCAAGACCGTTTCCCGCGCCAAGCTGCACCTGCCCGGCCCCGACTTTGTCGACCGGGTGTTCAGCCAGACCGACCGCTCGCCGGTGGTGATGCGGAACTTCCAGAGCATCCTGAACCACGGCCGTCTGGCCGGCACGGGCTTCGTGAGCATTCTGCCCGTCGACCAGGGCATCGAGCACTCGGCCGGGGCCAGTTTCGCCCCCAACGCCGAGTACTTCGACCCCGAGAACATCGTGAAGCTGGCGATCGAGGGCGGCTGCAATGCCGTGGCCAGCACGCTGGGCGTGCTCGCCGCGGTGAGCCGCAAATACGCCCACCGCATCCCGTTCCTGGTCAAGTTCAACCACAACGAGATGCTGACCTACCCCAACGTGCACAAGCAGAGCTACTTCGGCAGCATCCGCCAGTGCTACGAGATGGGCGCCATGGCCGTGGGGGCCACCATCTACTTCGGCAATGACAGCTCGCGCGACGAGATCGCCTACGTCAGCGACATGTTCGAGGAGGCCCACTCCTACGGCATGGTCACCGTGCTGTGGTGCTACACCCGTAACGCGGCCTTCAAGGTGAAAGGGGCCGACGGCAAGAGCACCGACTACCACGCCTCGGCCGACCTCACCGGGCAGGCCAACCACATGGGCGCCACCATCAAGGCCGACATCATCAAGCAGAAGCTGCCCACCAACAACGGCGGTTACGCCGCGCTGAACACCGGCGGCAGCGCCTACGGCAAGTGGGACAAGCGCGTGTACACCGACCTCTGCGGCAGCGACGAGAACGGCAAGGGCGGCCACCCCATCGACCTCTGCCGCTACCAGATCCTCAACAACTACATGGGCCGCGTCCCGCTGATCAACAGCGGCGGCGAGAGCAAGGGCGCCACCGACGTCCACGAGGCCGTCGTCACCGCCGTGGTGAACAAGCGCGCCGGCGGCATGGGCCTGATCTCCGGCCGCAAGGCCTTCCAGAAGCCCATGAAAGACGGCGTGGCCCTGCTGCACGCGGTGCAGGATGTGTACCTCGACAAGAGCGTGACGGTGGCGTGAGCGGCGACGCGGGCCGCGGGGCCGCGGCGCGGCCCCCGGAAGATGGTTCCGCCGTCGGCGCGGCCTTGAGCTTGGCCCGCCACATCGTGGCCTGAGCAACCGAGTCGTTGCCCGACTCGGCGGGACGTCGGGTTGCGGGCCAGCCGAGCGCCGTCACGGCGACGGCGGGATCAACGCCTCGAGTTCCCTCGCCCAAGCGAGCACTTCTGCGTCAGCCTTCCACCGGTCGGAGTCGGCAAGGGTGCGGAACGTTGCGAGCGCGGCCCGGGCCTCGGCCGTCTGGCCGAGCTTCCAGCGCGCCATGGCCATAAAGGCCCAGTCCGCGGGCTGCTGGCCCCGGCCCGCGGCGACGTACATCGCGTCGCTGCGGGTGAGGGTGGCGAGCGCTTCCTCAAACCGGCCCGCACGGTACAGGGCCACGCCCAGCGTGTTGAGGATGGCGGCACTGTCGGGCGTGAGTTCGACGGCTTTGCGGGCGTCGGCGAGGGCCTTGGCGGCGACATCCTCCGCGACGGGCGCGAAGCGCACGGCGTTCCAGGCGGACGCGTTGAGCGTGTTCGCTTCGGCGGCTCGGGCCGCCCGCTGCTTCCACTGTTCTTCAGCAGCGGCGTGCACTAGCGCCAGGGCCGCGATGCGTTCCTCCGAAGTCAGTGTCGCGTCGGCCGCATACGCCGCCCGAAGGGCATCGGGTGTCTCGCCCGCGGCCATCCGGCCCGCAACAATCGGAGACATCTTGGCTTCCGCGGCCCTGGCGCGCTGAATCGCCGGGAACCGATCGCGGTACGAAACGCTGTCCCATACCCGTGCGGTGCCGTCCGACGAGGCGGTGACGATCCGGTCCCCCGCGGGGCTGAAGGATGCGGAGTACACCCCGCCCTCGTGCCCGCGCAGGAGGGCGAGTTCCGTCCCCGTGGCCGCGTCCCAGACCCGAGCGGTCTTGTCCCTCGACGCGGTGACGATCCGGTCCCCCGAAGGGCTGAACGACGCGGACTGTACGTAGTTCTCGTGCCCGCGCAGGAGGGCGATCTCCTTGCCCGTGGCTGCCTCCCACACCCGCGCGGTTCCGTCACTCGACGCGGTGACAATCCGGTCCCCCGCGGGGCTGAAGGATGCCGAGTACACCCCGCCCATATGCCCGCTCAGGAGGGCGAGTTCCGTCCCCGTCACCGCGTCCCAGACCCGCGCGGTGCCGTCACTCGACGCGGTGACGATGCGGTCCCCCGAGCGGCTGAAAGACGCGGAGTTGACTGGTCCCACGTGCCCGCGCAGGACGGCAATGTCCTTGCCCGTGGCCGCGTCCCAGACCCGCGCGGTGCCGTCACTCGACGCGGTGACGATGCGGTCCCCCGAGGGGCTGAACGATGCAGACTGGATGTCACATTCCCGTCCGCGCAGGAGGGCGAGTTCCTTGCCCGTGGCCGCGTCCCAGACCCGCGCCGTGCCGTCAGTCGACGCGGTGACAATCTGATTCCCCGAGAGGCTGAAGGACGCGGATGTGACACTGCCATTATGCCCGCGCAGGAGGGCGAGTTCCTTGCCCGTGGTTGCGTCCCAGACCCGCGCGGTGCCGTCACTCGACGCGGTGACAATCTGATTCCCCGAGGGGCTGAAAAACGCGGACCAAACGCTGTCCTCATGCCCGTGCAGGAGAAAGCGATTCTTCTCCGTGGCCGCATCCCAGACCCGCGCGGTCTTGTCCCACGACGCGGTGACGATCCGGTCCCCCGAAGGGCTGAACGACGCGGACTGTACGTAGTTCTCGTGCCCGCGCAGGAGGGCGATCTCCTTGCCCGTGGCTGCCTCCCACACCCGCGCGGTTCCGTCACTCGACGCGGTGACAATCTGTTTCCCCGAGGGGCTAAAGGACGCGGACAGGACCGTGCCTTCGTGCCCGTGCAGGAGGGCGATCTCCTTGCCCGAGGCTGCCTCCCACACCCTCGCGGTGCGGTCCTCCGACACGGTGACGATCCAGTCCTCCAAGGGGCTGCAAGACGCGGACCAGACCTCCCCCTTGTGCCCGAGCAGGCGGGCGAGTTCCTTGCCGGTGGCCGCATCCCAAACCCTCGCGGTGCCGTCCGCCGATGCGGTGATGATCCGATCCCCCGAGGGGCTGAACGACGCGAAGAAAACATCCCTTTCATGCCCGCGCAGGAGGGCGAGTTCCGTCACCGTGGCCGCGTCCCACACCCGCGCAGTGCGGTCGCGCGACGTGGTGACGATCCGGTCCCCCGCGGGGCTGAAGGATGCGGAGTACACCCCGCCCTCGTGCCCGCGCAGGAGGGCGAGTTCCGTCCCCGTGGCCGCGTCCCACACCCGCGCGGTGCGGTCCCCCGACACGGTGACAATCCGGTCCCCCGCGGGGCTGAAGGATGCGGAGTACACCCTGCTCTCATGCCCGCGCAGGAGGGCGAGTTCCGTCCCCGTGGCCGCGTCCCAGACCCGAGCGGTCTTGTCCCTCGACGCGGTGACGATCCGGTCCCCCGAAGGGCTGAAGGACGCGGACACGACGCTCTCGTCATGCCCGTGCAGGAGGCCGAGGCTGGTGTCCGAGCGGGCGTTGAGCCAGCCCCACTCCCAGCCCCGGAGCGGCTCAGGGCAGGCATCCAGCCGGGCGAGGACACGCCCCGGTTCGTTGGACGCGAGCGACGCGTCGGCCGCGATCAGGTTGGCGGCATATGCCTCGCGGGTCGCGGCATCGCGAGCACGACTTGCTTGGGCACGCTCCGCATCGGCCTTCTGTCGCTCCGCTCGGGCTTCGGCGGTGCGCTGGTCAGCGATCTGGCGGGCTTGAGCCTCGGCCTGGGCCTTTTGGCTCGCCCGCTGCGCCTGCCAGAGCGTGCCTAGGAGTCCCACGATTAGCGCCAACAGCACCGCCGCGGCCGCGAGCACCGGCCCGCGGTAGCGGCGGAGCATCTTCCTGAGCACGTACCCCGCCGACTCGGGTCCCGCATCCAGCGGCTCGCCCGACAGGTAGTGCCGCACATCCTCCGCCAGGTCGTGCGGCGTGGCGTAGCGCTCGCGTCGGTCCTTCCGCAGCGCCTTGAGCGGGATCCACTCCAATTCCCGCCGCAGTTCCCCCGCGATCTCGTCCCGGGTCTCCTGCCGCGCCCGGGCAATCTCCGCCCCCGTCCGGTCGTCGGCGGTGCTCAGCTTCGTGCTCGGCCGCGGCGGGTCCACCTCGCGGATGATCCGCTGGATCTCCGCGAACCCCGCCGCCCGCAGCGTCTTGGCATCAAACGGCAGCGTGCCGCTGAGCAGTTCATACAGCACCACGCCCAGCGAGTACACATCGGTGCGGGTGTCGATGTCCGTCGCCCCCATCTCGGCCTGCTCGGGGCTCATGTACTCGGGCGTCCCGATGATCTGGCCGCGTTCGGTGAAGATGGTCTTCTCCGTCAGCGTGTGGCTGATGGCCTTGGCCACGCCGAAGTCGATCACCTTCACCACCGC
>JACVCL010000048.1 GCA_016742075.1 Phycisphaerales bacterium | reverse complement strand
GTGGGGGTGGTGGTGGGGTGGGGGGGTCAGGCGAGGACGCGGTGGAGTTCGCTCTCGGTGGTCAGGCGACGGCGGACCTTTTCCATGCCGTCGTCCCACATGCCGCGCATGCCCTCCTTGATGGCCAGCGAGCGGATGGCCTGGGCGTCGGCGGTGGTCATCGTGAGACGGCGGACCTCGTCGGACATGCGCATGATCTCGAAGATCGCCACGCGTCCGGAGTAGCCCGAGCCGAAGCACCGGTCGCAGCGCCCGCCGGAGGCGGCCTTGCCCGCGCCCTCGCAGCCGGCGCACACCCGCCGAAGCAGGCGCTGGGCGATCACCGCCAGCAGCGACGACGAGATCAGATACGGCTCGATACCGATGTCCTGCAGGCGTGAGATGGCGCTGGGGGCGTCGTTGGTGTGCAGCGTGGCCAGCACGAGGTGGCCCGTCAGCGACGCCTGCACCGCCAGTTGGGCCGTCTCGGCGTCGCGGACCTCGCCCACCAGGATCACGTCGGGGTCCTGCCGCAGCAGCGAGCGCAGGCCCGCGGCGAACGTCACGCCGCGCTTGGGGTTCACCTGCACCTGCCCGATGCCGTCGAGGTGGTACTCGACGGGGTCCTCGATCGTCAGCACGTTGCGGCTGGTGCGGTCGATCTTCTCGAGGGCGCCGTAGAGCGTGGTGGTTTTGCCCGAGCCGGTGGGGCCGGTGACCAGGATCATGCCATTGGGCCGGGCGATGAGCTCCAGCAGTTCCGCCTGCATCGCCTGCGTCATGCCCACCGAGTCGAGCGTGAGCTTGGTCTGCGACTGATCGAGCAGGCGGAGCACCAGCCGCTCGCCGAAGATCGTGGGCACGCACGAGAGGCGGACGTCGATTTTCCGGCTGCCGACGCGCACGGTCGTCTGGCCGTCCTGCGGCGAGTGGCGGTTGGCGATGTCGAGCTCGGCCATCACCTTCAGGCGCGAGGAGATGGCCGGCGCCAGGCTCAGCGGCGGGCTGAAGGCGTCGACCAGCATGCCGTCGATCCGGAAGCGGATCGCCAGCTTGGTCTCCAGAGGGTGGATGTGGATATCCGACGCCCGCCGGCGGAGGGCCTCGAAGACGATCATGTTCACCAGGCGGATGACCGGCGTCTGCCGGGCCAGCTGCAGCAGATCGGTGGCGTTGGTGAGCGAGCTGGCGGCCGACTCGATGGCGCGGTCGTCGAGGGGGATGTCCTCGACGATCTCGGTGACCAGGTCCTGCCGCTGCTCGTAGCCGCGGTTGATGAGATTGCCCACCGCGGCCCGGGGGGCCAGCACCAGGTCCACCGGCACGCCCAGCAGGCGCTCGAGCATCGAGAAGGCGCCGGGCTGCATCGGCTGGCTGGTGGCCACGGTCATGCGGCGGCCGTCGGTGCGCAGGCCGGCCACCTGGTGCCGGCGGGCCGCCGCGGCCGGCACACGCTCGTAGAACCGCTCGGCGCTCTCCGCCGCCTTGGGGTCGGGGTCGAAGGGCAGGCCGTAGTGGCGCGACAGCGCCTCGAGCGCGGTCTGCTCGTCGGTGGCGGTCTGCGAGAGCAGCAGGTCCCACGGCTCTTCGTCGGCCCCGGGCAGCTCGCCGAAGCGGTCGAGCTGCTCGGGCTTGACGGGCAGGGGGCCGAAGAGCGCGGCCACCCCCTCGGCGTGCCGCTTGGCCTCGCCGGCGAAAGCGCCGGTCACGTTGGGCGCCGGGCCGCCGGGGCCCGATCCGTTGCTCGCCGTGGATCCGGGGTTCATCGCCGCCATGCTCGGAGTGTAGGTGCGGGGGTGTCGGTCACTTGTTGGCGTCGGACGCGGCGGGGTTGGCGGGGATCAGCCGGTCGGGCTGGAAGACCTGCCCGGAGATCGGGATGGTCACCGCCTTGAGCTCGGGCATCACGGGGGCGATGCTCGCGTCGCGCATCGGGCCCTCGGACATCAGCGCCAGGTCGCGGTTGATCGGATCGCTGAGGATGCGCGGCGTGATGAACACGTAGATCATCGTCTCGGTGGTGTTGTTGTTGATGTTCTTGAAGGCCAGGCCGATCAGCGGCAGGTCGCCCAGGAGCGGGACCTTGGTCTCCGACTGCGTCGAGCGGCGGAGCTTGAACCCGCCGACGACGATCGTGGTGTCGGTGGGCACCGTGACCTCAGACTTGTACGACTCCTTCTGCTTCGGCGGCTGAAGGCCCGCCTGGGCGGTGCCGGTGAAGTCGGACAGCTCGACCGAGTACTCCAGCACGATGTCGCCGCCCTTGCTGATCCGCGGCTTGACCGTGAGCGTGGTGCCGGCGGTGGCCACGCCGCCCTGACCGGTGACGGTGGTCTGGCCGCCCTGCGACACGGTCGAGAAGGGCACCTCGCGGTTGGACTCGAGCTTGCCCTCCTTGTTGTCGTTCACGGTGATGGCCGGCATCGAGACGATGCGGCCGCGGTCCTCGGTCGAGAGGGCGTTGATCACGAAGGGCAGGTAGTCGTTCTTGATCAGCGCCGCGTTGAAGCCGCTCTGGTTGGTGGCCGGCACCCGGCGGGCGTTGAAGGCGGCGCCGGTGGCGGCGCTCGTGAGGCCGAAGCTCGTGAACGACGCGAACTGGCCGGCCTTGATCTGGGCGTCGAGCGCCCACTCGAACCCGTTGACCGACGACACCGACACGATCTGCGCCTGGATATGCACCTGCGGCTGCTTCTGGTCCAGCCGCTCGATGAGCCGCGCCAGCTGCTGCTGCACGCGCCGGGGCCCGCGGATGAGGATCTGGTTCCGCGCCTCGTCGGCCGTGATCACCACCTCGGTGGCCGAGACCGCAAAGCCCGTCTCGCCCGCCGAGGTGGGGCCCGCGGCGGCCTCGGCCGCGGCCTGCGCGGCGGCCCGGCCCTGGTCGCCGCCGGCGGCGGCGGTCCCCGTGGCCCGCCGGCCGCCCCCGGGCAGCAGGGGGGCCCGTGCCGTCTGCGTGCCGGGCTCCTGGATGATGTTGTTGAGCAGTTCGGCGACGCTCTTGGCCTCACCGTACTTCAGTTTGTACATCTCGATCTGGATCGCCTCGCCCCGGGCCTGCTCGGTGAACTCCTTCACCAAGCGCGAGACGATCTCATGCTGCTCTTCGGTGCCGTAGTAGATGATCGAGCCGTTCTGCTCGTCGATCGTGAAGCCCGAGCCGGCGATCGTCTGCTCCTGCACGCCGAAGGGGTTGGCCGGGCCGCCCGCCCGCGGCCCGCCGCTGAAGCCCGAGAAGCCCGACTGCCCGGCACCCGGGTTGGCGAAGCCCACCGGCCCCAGGCCCATGGCCTCGCCCCGGATGGCCAGGTCCTGCGCCGCGGGGCCGACGACGTACTGGCGGGCGATGAGCGGCGCCACGCGGTCGACCAGCGCCACCAGCTCGCGCACCTGCTCGGCCTCGTCGGCCGTGCCGCGGAACAGGAGCGTGTTGCCCTGGTCGGGGATCAGCCGGGTGTCGAGCTGCAGCAGCGTGCCGCCGGCCGCCACCGACATGCCCACCGCGGGGTTCGGCGCCCCGCCGGCGGCGATCCCCAGCCCGATGCCCCCCCCGCCCACCTTGCCCGCCAGCGTCAGCACGCGCTCGCGCGCGAACTGCGGCGTCACGCTCTTGAGCTCGAAGGGGAACAGCCGGAACTCACGCATCCGCTTCACCGTCGACTCGATGAACGCCTCGACGCTGTTCAGGGCCCGCGGCGTGCCCGTGGCGACCAGCACCGAAAGCTCATCGACCGACGTGATCCGCACCGCCTGCTGGCCCTGCTGGCCGAAGGCGTTGGTGATCGCGGCCTGGATCGCCGATGGACGGATCATCGGCGTGGGGATGATCCGCGTCGTCGCGAACTGATCGCCGGCGATCTCCACCGGCACGTTGGCCACCTGGCGGATGGTGTAGAACCCCAGCTGGTCCCTGGTCAGCACGAAGTTCTGCTCTTCGAGCAGCGCCGAGAGCAGCGGCAGCAGCTGGTCGGCCTTGATCCGCAGCGGGGCCCGGAACAGCACCTGCTTATTCTGCAGCGTCGGGTCGGCGAAGATGTTCACGGCCAGGGCCCGGCTGACGTATTCGACGAACGCCGAGAGGTCCACCGGCTCGGTGAAGTTCAGCGAGATGTTGCCGTCGGCATCCACCAGCGCGCCCAGGCCGGCCTTGTCCTGTGCGTCGGGCTGCAAGCCCGGCGGCTGCGCCCCGTTCGGAGCCCCCGGCTGCGCGAACGCCTCGCCCCCCGGCGCGGGCACCGCCACGCCCGGCTGGGGCATGCCGGCGATCTCGGCCTGCTTGCGCTGCTCTTCCCGGAGTTTCTCGGCCTGCTCGGGGGTCATCGGCTGGGCCGACGGGGTCACCGGCACCGCCTGCGGGTTCCCGCTCGCCGGCTGGTTGCCCGGGCCGCCGCGCTGCTCCTGGGCGAGCGCCGCCCCCGACCCGGCGGCCAGCACCAGCGCGCAGATCAGCGCCCGCGTGTTGTGGGGTCGGCGAGCGTCCGGAAGGTCCGTCGTGTGGGGCATGGCGGTTCTCGGGCGTGGTGGCGGCCGGTGCCGGTCGGGCGAGCTCGATCGGTGGTCGACCGTGTGATACCGGCGCTGCCGCCGGTCGGCGCAGCGATTGCGTGAAACCTGAGCACCACTCATCGGCCCGGCCGCTCGCCGACGATCGAAAGCCGGGGTTTGTGGGGGTCGGCCGGGGCACGGCGACCGGCCCGCCGGACCGGGGTTACCATCCGCCGCATGCGGGTCGTCAGCCTGTTGCCCTCCGCAACCGAGATGCTCGCCCACATCGGCGGGGCCCACCTGCTCGTCGGCCGGTCGCACGAGTGCGACACGCCCCCCTCGGTGGCCGGCCTGCCCGTGCTCACGGCCCAGAACACGCACTGGCAGCCCGGGCGATCGGCCGAGGTCGACCGGGCGGTGTCCGCGGCGGTCGGGGCCCATCAGGCCCTCTACCGGCTCGATACCGACCTGCTCCGCGCCCTGCGGCCCGATGTCATCCTCACGCAGGATCTCTGCGACGTCTGCTCCATCGACCTCGCGGCGGTGAAGCGGGCCGCGGCCGCCATGGACCCTCGACCAAAGGTGGTCAGCCTCAACGCCGCCACCTATGAGAGCGTGCTCGATGACCTGCTCAGGGTGGGTGAGGCGGTCGGGCTCGAAAGGCAGGCCCGGGAGGCTCTCCTGGGGCTTCGCCAGCGGTTCTTCGCCGCGGCGGACCACGTCAACGCCTTCACCCAGCCTGTGCCGACGCTGTTCCTCGAGTGGATCGACCCGCCCTTCGTGGGGGGGCACTGGAACGCCCAGCTCGTCGAACGGGCCGGCGGCGCCAACCTGCTGAACCCGACGCGGCCCATGGTGGGCGCCGGGGCCGGCGCCGGCGGGCAGATGGCCCATCGCGTGGCGGGCAAGTCGATCCGCGTGACGCCCGAGGCCATCGCCGAGGCCCGCCCCGAAGCCGTGGTCGTCTGTCCCTGCGGCCTGTCGCTCGCCGACGTCCGCCGAGAGGCCGACGGGGTGCTCCGCGGCCGGAGCTGGTGGGAGGGCCTGCCCGCCGTCCGGGCCGGCCGCGTGGCGCTGGTGGACGGCAACCAGATGTTCAACCGCCCCGGCCCGCGACTGGTCGACGCCTACGAGTTCCTCGTGGGCTGGTTGAACGGGCGTCCGGACCTGATCCCGGCCGGGTTCCCATGGTCGCCGCTGAGCGTGCGGTAGGCGCCCGGCTGCGTGCCCGGGCAGGCGCGCTACCCGGCGAGCGACCTTTGACGGCCGCCCACGCTCAGTGCGATGCGCCCGGGCCGGCCGGGCCGTGGCCCTGCGGCGCGTGCTTGGGCTTCACCAGCACCGAAGCGACCACCGCGGCCGTGAGCAGCCCGAGGATCACGATCAGCGACACCGACGTGTCGATCTTGATCCCCTTGAACGGGCCCCACTGGGCGCCGAACAGCCCGCCGAGCTCGTCGATGTACGGCGGAACGGCCAGGAGCAGCAGCTTCACGCCCACGAACGCCAGGATGATCACCAGGGCCGGCTTCAGGAACCGGAATTTCTGGATCAGGGCCGCGAGGCAGAAGTACAGCGCCCGCAGCCCAAGGATCGCGAAGATGTTGCTCGTGAACACGATGAACGGGTCGGCCGTGATCGCGAAAATCGCCGGGATCGAGTCGACCGCGAAGATCAGGTCGGTGATCTCGACCATCACCAGCGTCAGCAGCAGGGGGGTGGCTGCCCGCCGGCCGTTCACCCGGGTGATGAAGTGCTGGCCGTCGAGCTGGTCGGTCACCGGCATGATCTTCCGCATCAGGCGGATCACCGGGTTCTTCGCGGGGTCCACCTCCCCCTCAACCAGGGCCATCTTCGCGGCGGTGAGCACCAGGAACGCCCCGAAGATGATGAGGATCCAGTCAAAGCGGGCCACCAGTTCGGCGCCCACGAAGATCATCACGCCGCGCATCACCAGCGCCCCGACGATGCCCCAGAACAGCACCCGGTGCTGGTACTTCCGCGGGATCGAGAAGTACGTGAAGATCAGCGCGATCACGAACACGTTGTCCATCGAGAGCGACTTCTCGACGACGTAGCCCGTCAGATACTGCTTCACCGCCACCGATCCCGGCACGGTCTCGGTCTGCCCCGCCGCCCCCAGCTTCGGCACATCGAGCCCCAGGCCCAGCCAGTGGTTCTCGTAGGCGAAGAACACGAACACCGCGAACAGCAACGCGCACGCCACCCACACCACCGACCACGTCACCGCCTCCTTGAACGACACCTCGTGCGCGTCGCGGTGAAAAACCCCCAGATCGAGGGCCAGGAACACCAGGACCAGCGCGATGAACCCTCCGTAGGCCCACAGCCGCAGGTGACCGTGCGACGCGGCCTCGCCCGCCGCCGAAGCCAGCATCAGCACACTCTCGAGCATCCGTCAACTCCAAAAAGTCATCGGTGATTCCGTTGAGCCGACACCCTAGCGGGTCCGGCCACGGGGTTCCACCGGGTGGAGCGCGGGCCGGGACGGATCTCCCAGCCCGGCAGGGGCTATTGGCGTTTGCCTTTGCCCTTGCGGTCGCCCCGGAAGTCCTGTTTGTTGCGTTCACGGCCCTTCGAGCGTGCCGCCCGCCGGTCGGCGCCGGTGGGCCGCTCGAGCCCGCCGTAGGCGTCTTCGCCGGAGAACTTCAGTTGCTCGGCGAGGTTCTTGCGCTTGCCGACGTCGCGCGAGGCCCCGTCGGCGATCACCAGGTTCATCTGCCGGCGCGAGAGATCGATGGCCGAGATCGTCACCGTCACCCGGTCGCCCATGTTGTACGACCGCCCGCTGCCGCTTTCGACCAGCGCCCCCGACCGCCGGTCGACCTGCCAGCGGGCAAAGCGTTGCGGCTGACCGTCGCGCCCCGTGGGCACCGGCAGGTCCTCGAGCTTGACCATGCCCTCGGCCAGGAACCGGTCGAGCCGCACGAACACCCCGCCGCCCGTGACGCCGGTGATGATCGAGGGGAACGACTCGCCGATGTGGTTGGTCAGCAGCTGGAGCACCAGGAACTGCCGCAGCTCGCGCTCGGCGCTCTCGGCGTTCTCCTCGGTGTAGTTGCAGCGTTGGCCGATCTGGATGAGCGTGCCCTGGTCGGGGCAGTCGGGGTGGTCGCGCAGGGCGCGGCCGATGCGCTTGAAGTCGTCTTCCTCGCGGGGCGGGTTGCGGCCGTTGTCGGTCATCGACAGGAACGCCGCCAGGGCCCGGTGCACCGTCAGATCGGCGTAGCGGCGGATGGGGCTGGTGAAGTGGGCGTACGCCTGGCTGGCCAGCGCGAAATGGCCGACGAGGGCCGGCGAATACTCGGCCCGGGTGAGCGTCCGCAGCACGGCCATGTGCACCGCCGGCGCCGAGGGCGAACCCGCCGTGGCGTCGAGCAGGGCCTGCAGGTCCTCGCGCGTCGGGCTCTTGGGGATCTTGTAGCCGGCCACCCGGACGAAGTCCGAGAGCTGGTCCATGTTCCCCGGCACCGGCTCCGGGTGCGTCCGCCGCAGCAGCGGCACGTCGAGCTCCTCGAACAGCCGGGCCAGGGCCTCGTTGGCCTCGACCATGAGCATCTCGATGAGCGTGTGCGTGTAGCTGTCGTCCTCGGGCTGGGCGTCGATGACGCGCCCGTTCTCGTCGTACACCAGCTCCACCTCGGGCAGCTCGAGGTGGATCATGCCCGCCTTGCGGCGGCGCTCGCGGATGCGCTTGCTGAGCGTGTCCAGCTCGCGGAGCGCCGCCAGCAGCTCGGGCGTGTAGTTGGGCTCGGTGCGGGCGTTGGCGCGGGCCGCCTCGGTGTTGCCGTCGATCAGCGCCTGCGCCTCGATGTACGTCAGACGCTTGGCGCTGTCGATAACCGTGGCCGCGAAGTCGTAGCCCCGCACGCGGGCCCGCTCGTCGTAGTCGATGAACACCGTTTTGCAGTACCGCGGCACGCGCTCCTGCAGCGAGCAGATGCCGTTCGAGAGGATCTCCGGCAGCATCGGGATCACCAGCCGCGGCAGGTAGCACGAGTTGCCGCGGCGCGACGCCTCCTCGTCGAGCGGCGAGCCGCGCGTCACGAAGTGCGAAACGTCGGCGATGTGCACCCCCAGCCGCCACCCGCGGAACCCGCCGCCGTCGGGCTCGGTGCCGTCCAGCCGCTCGATCGAGATCGCGTCGTCGTAGTCCTTGGCGTCGGGCGGGTCGATCGTCAGGATGAACGTGTTGCGCAGGTCCAGCCGCTCGCCCTCGTCGAACCCCGCGGTCTCGGCCCGCTTCATCTCGGCGTGGTAGCGCTCGGTGGCCTGACGGGCCTGCTCGATGCACGCCTCGGGGAACTCGCCCGGGAGGGCGTAGGCCTCGATCACCGCCTGCGTCTCGACATCGGGCCGCCCCGCGTCGCCCAGCACCCGCACGATGACCCCCTCGGCCAGCATGCCCCCCTCGGGGTACAGCAGCACCTCGAAGACCACCTTGTCACCGGGCTTGGCGTTCTTGGCCTCGGCGTCCTTCACCATCACCGGCTCGGTGAGCACCTTGCCGTCGGGGTACACCACCCACCGCGTGCCCTGCCTGGCCAGCTCGCCCGTGAAAACGCTGCGCTTGCGCTCCAGCACCTCCACGATCTCGCCGGAGTAGGGCGAACGCCCCTCGCCCCGGCGCTGGTGCACCACCCGGGCCCGCACCAGGTCGCCGGTGACGGCGTCGAGCGTCGCGGTGGCGGGCACAAACAGGTCGCCGTGGGCGTTGGCGTCGGTGGGCACGATGAACCCGAAGCCCTTGACGTTCTTCTTGAACCGTCCCACCACGTGCGAACCCATCGGCGGCAGGACGACGAACGCGTCGTCCATCACGACCTGGCCGATCTTCACCAGCTCGGCCACGGCTTCGCGGAAGTCGGAGTATTCGCCCGGCGGAACGCCCAGATCACGGGCCAGCGACTCGATCGTCGAGGGCTCGTAGGCCTCGTGCCGCAGGTGCGTGAGCAGGCGCTTGTGGTACTTGAGCGTCATGTGTGGGGGGGGCGGCCGACGGCCCAAAAGCAAACGACCCGAGCGGACTTTCCGCTCGGGTCGGGCGGCTGTCAACCGGGGGATGTTAGGCGGCGCGGGCGCCGGCGGGGGTCTCAGTCATCGGGCGACATCATCGCCAGGGCCTCGGCCAGCGGCACCGTGGGCGTGCCCTGGGCCAGGACGCCCGGGCCCGCCGTCGCGCCGGCCGCGCCGACCGGCGCCGCCGCGGCGGAGGTGATCGCTTCGAACTCTTCGCTCTGGCCGTCGAGGAACGGCAGCAGCTTGCGGCTGCGCACGGGGTGCTGGAGCTTGCGGAGGGCCTTGGCCTCGACCTGCCGCACGCGCTCGCGCGTGACCTTGAAGATTCGGCCGACCTCTTCGAGGGTGTAGGTGTACCCGTCGCCGATGCCGTACCGCAGCTTGATGATCTCGCGCTCGCGGTACGTGAGCGTCTTGAGGATGCTCTCGATGCGGCTCTTGAGCATGTCCGACGCGGCCATCTGGGCCGGCGCCTCCTGGCGCTCGTCCTCGATGAAATCGCCGAAGTAGCTGTCCTCGCTCTCGCCGACGGGCCGGTCGAGCGAGATCGGGTGACGGCTGATCTTCATCACCCGCCGCGTCTCGGCCACGCTCATCTTGGCGCGGTCGGCCAGCTCCTCGATCGTCGGCTCGTGGCCCAGCTCCTGCAGCAGCTGCTTCTGGATGTTCCGCAGCTTGCTCATCGTCTCGATCATGTGCACCGGGATGCGGATGGTGCGGGCGTGGTCGGCGATGGCCCGGGTGATCGCCTGGCGGATCCACCACGTGGCGTAGGTGCTGAACTTGTAGCCGCGCTTGTACTCGTACTTGTCGACCGCCCGCATCAGGCCCGTGTTGCCCTCCTGGATGATGTCCAGGAACGACAGCCCGCGGTTGCGGTACTTCTTGGCGATCGACACCACCAGCCGCAGGTTGCCCGCCGAGAGGTCGCGCTTGGCCTGCTCATACTCCCAGAACACCGTGTCGAGCGCCCGCACCCGAGCGTCGACCTCCTCGGGCTCCTCCAGCACCATGCACCGCAGGCCGGCGATCTCCTCGCGGATGACGGCCAGGTCGTCGGCCTCGTAGCGCTGCGGGAACTTCTCGGCCTTGCGCAGCTCGTCCTTCAGCTCCAGCAGCTTTTTGTTCATCGCCCGCAGCTTGCGGTGCAGCGGGATGATGCGGCTGGTGCGCAGGCACATCTCCTCGGTGAGCGTCGCGATGCGGCGGCGCCGCGCCGACATGCGGGCCCGGAGCGTCGCCACCAGCTCGGTGTCGCGGGCCTTGCGGGCGGCCTCCAGCGACTCCCAGTCCAGCCGGTTCTGCTCCAGCAGCTTCCGCACCGTCGCCAGGTTGTACGGGATGCGCTTGGCGACTTTCTCTTTCGCGTTGGTCTCGGCGGTCGAGATGCGCATCGTGCGGTCGAAGGGCAACTCGCCCTTGTGCACCTGCTCGAGGATGGCGCACGCCTCGCCCACGATCCAGTCCGACTCCAGGCAGCGCCGGCGGAAGATCATCCGCGTGGTCTCGATCTTCTTGGCCAGGCGGATCTCTTCGTCGCGCGTCAGCAGCGGGATGGTGCCCATCTGCGTGAGGTACATCCGCACCGGGTCGTCGATCCGCTTGGTCGACGACTCGCTGGCCAGGGCCGCCTCCAGCTCCGCGACGGCCGCCCGCTCGTCGGGGTCCAGCTCGCTGAGGGCCTTGGCCGACACCTGGATCTTCTCGGGGTTCCCCGAGACGGCCGCGGCCGAGGCCATCGCCGTCTTGCCCGCCTTCTCCGGCGGCACCAGCGGCTTCACCTCGGCGTTCACCGCCGCCTGCTGCTGCTTGCTCAGCCGGTAGAGCCGGGCCTTGTACTCACGCTGGTCGATCAGCTCCACGGCGGCCTGGTCGGCCACGATCAGCACGTCGTCGATCCGATCGGGATCGACCAGCTCGTCGGGGAGCGTGTTGTTGATCTCTTCGTAAGCGACCCAGCCGCGTTTGCGGCCGAGCTCGATCAGTTCCAGCACGGCGGGGTGAAGATCGATCGTCACTGCGGAGATCTCCGGAGGAGTGGAGTTCAGTCAGCGCGGATCAGCCGGAGGAAGTCAGCCGGGGATCACGAGGAAAGAACGATGCGGAACGGCCGAAGGTTCGGGGCGGTCCCGCCCGGACAATCGGGGCGGACAATAGGCCCCGTCACCCCCGGCAAGTCAAGGGCCCGAGGCCCTCGGATTCGGCTTCGGGAGCGTGCGGCGGTTGCCGCCGAGCTGCTGGTGCTGCGCCGTCAGCGACGCCAGGCGGCGCGACACCTCGCCCGCGTCCGACGGGGTGCTGCTCTCCCGCTCACGCAGCTGCTGAACACGGCGGACCTCCCGCACACACGCCGACCAGTGCTGGCGGATGCGCTCGGGCTTTCCCTCGGTGATGCGGTCGATCTCGCTCGCGAACGCCGTCGCCGCCTGACGCGACGCGGAGTCCTCGAAACTGTGCAGGATGCTGCCAGAGGGCATCGGCACGCTCCCCGCGACCAGCATCGCCACATGCTCGGCGACGCCTGAGATCCGCGGCGAATCGTAGGCGCACTCGTCCACCACGTCCCGCGAATCTTCCGGAAACTCCGCGATCAGCTTCGGCTCGGCCAGCAGGCACGCCAGCGCATGTTCTGCCGGGCTTTTCGGGGTGAAAGACACGCCCGGTCCATATCCGGACGTGAGATCCGGGCCGTCCGGCGCGCCGTTTGCCTCCGGCGCCGTCGCGGCGTCCGCCGCCGGCCGCGCCGGGGCGCGCCGCTCCGGCAGCGACGCCGCGATCACGCGCTCGTCCACCCGCGCCAGCCGCGCCACCCGCCGGAGCATGAGTTGCTTGCGCAGCGGCGGCAGGTCGTGCAGGCCCAATTCCACCAGCCGCGCCAGGTACTCCTCGAGCATCCGCGCCCGCGCCGCCGAGGTCTCCCCCTTGCCCGACTCATCGAGCCGCCGCGCCAGGCGCTCGAAGCGGTAGCTCAGCGCATCCTGCGCCCTCTCCAGGCACGCCGCGAACCGCTCGGGCCCGCCCTCCTGACGCAGCAAGTCGTCGGGGTCCAGCCCGTCGGGCAGCACGCACACCTTCACGTCGATCGGCTCGAGGAAGAACACCTCCAGCGCCCGATCGGCCGCGGTCTGGCCGGCCTCGTCGCCGTCGAACAGCAGCACAACCTCGTCGCACGAGCGCCGCAAAATCGACGCGTGGCGGGGTGTCAGCGCCGTGCCGAGCGTCGCCACCGCGTGCGCAAAGCCGTGCTGGTGGCACGAGATCGCGTCGACGTACCCCTCGCACACGATCGCCTGGCGCTTGGCCTGCATCGCGCGGAACGCCCGGTGCAGGCCGAACAGCGTGCTCGATTTGTTGAACAGCAGCGTCTCGGGCGAGTTGAGGTACTTCGGCTCGTCCTCGTCGTTCACACGCCGGCCGCCGAAGGCGATCGGCCGGCCCAACTGGTCGTGGATGGTGAAGATCAGCCGGTTCCGCAGCGCGTCGTAATGCCCGCCCCCCTCCCGGGCCTTGAGCAGCCCCGCGGCCACGAACGGCTCGATCGCCCGCCCCTTGGCCCCCAGCGTCTGCAGCAGCCCGTCCCAGCGGTCCGGCGCCACCCCGATGCCGAAGGCCTCGACCATGTCGGGCGAGAGGCCGCGGCGGGCCACCAGATCGCGCCCCAGCCGCCCGTGTTCCGGGTGGTTCAGCACCGCGCGGAAGAAGTCGCAGGCGAACTGGTTGGCCTCCAGCAGCTCCGCCTTGCCCACCCCGGCACCCCCCGCCTCCGGGCCCGCCGGCTGAACTCCCCCCGGCCCGGCCGGACGCCAAGGCGTGAGCTCCACCCCCGCCTTCTCGGCGAGGAACTTCAGCGCCTCCCGGAAGTCCATCCCGTGGTACCGCATCACGAAGTCGAACGCGTTGCCCCCCGCCCCGCACGCGAAACAGTGAAAGATCCCCTTCGCTGGCACCACGTACATCGACGGCTTGCGGTCGTTGTGGAACGGGCACAGCCCCACGTACTCGCGGCCCTTGGGCTTCAGCGTCAGGTGATCGCCGATGAGCCGCACGATGTCGGTGGCATCGAGCACGCGGGCTCGATCGTCCGGTCGGGCGTGGGCGGCGGGAGAGGGCATGCGGTTCCGGGGCCGAGCGGTTCGGGCCAACCCAACGCTAACCCGACTTTGACGCCGGTCAACGAACTCGGCCGCAGAACGACGATTGTCGCCACTTCGTCCGTGATTCCCGCGCCGCCGCGCTCGGGCCTTAGACTGTTGAAATGATCCGCGTTGAGGTGGTCTATCGCGGGCGGGTGCAAGGGGTTGGATTCCGAGCAACTGCCCGCGAACTGGCCGGGGAGTTCCCCGGGGTATCCGGATGGGTCCGCAATCAGCGCGACGGATCCGTGACCCTCAACGCTCAGGGTTCACGGGCCGACGTCACGGGGCTTCTCGACGCCATCCGCGCGCGGATGGCCCGGTACCTCACCGGCGAGCACACGACGGAGCTTCCGGCCGTGCCCGGCGAGGTTGGCTTCGATATCCGGCGGTGAACCCCACGCCCGGGCCGCTGTTGAGGGGTAGGCTCTCCGCCGCATGATCCACTCATTGGTGCTGTTCGACATCGACGCCACCCTCATCACGACCTCCCGAACGGGCATCAAGGCCATGGGGGTGGCCGGGAGGGCCCTGTTTGGGGAGGGTTTCGACGAGAACCGTGTCGAGTACGCCGGACGGCTCGATCCCCTGATCATCGCCGATCTGCTGGCCGCGCACGGCCTGCCGGTGACCGCCGAGCACACCCACCGATTCCGGGATCTCTACCGGCATCATCTTCAGTCGCTCCTGCAGGCCCATCCCGGCTCGGCCAAGCCTTGCCCGGGTGTGCCCGAGTTGCTGGACCGGCTGGCCCGGGAGCCGAGCGTGACCCTCGGCCTGCTCACCGGAAACTTCCCCGAAACAGGTGATATTAAGCTTCGGGCGTCCGGGGTCGACCCCGGTCGGTTCGCGATCCATGTTTGGGGATCGGACTCGCCCCACTCCCCCCCGGCCCGTGACCACCTTCCGCCGGTGGGGATGACGCGCTACCGGGAGCGGACCGGCCGAGAGCTGCCGGCGCGTCGGGTGACGGTGATCGGAGATACGCCTCACGACATCCGCTGCGCGAAGGTGCACGGGTGCCGCTCGATCGGGGTGGCGACGGGGCACTTCAGCCGCGAGGAACTGGCTCGCTCGGGGGCCGACCTGGCGGTGGACACACTCGCCGACACCGAGGCGGTGGCTCGGTGGCTTACGGACCACGCGGCCTGAGGGGCGCCCCGGGGT